>JAKAMS010000440.1 GCA_021812745.1 Bacteroidota bacterium
CAATGAAGGGTCTGGATATTTCCCACGATCCGGAAAAGATTGGTTGTTATTCTTGTCATCTTGGAAACAGACTGACAGTCGAGAAAACAAAAGCTCATCAAAATATGGTTCTTATTCCCGGCAATTCATCTAATGCGGAAAAAACTTGCGGAGTAAATGGCTGTCACCCTCAAATGATTTCTCGTATGAGTAACAACATAATGAACACAATGAACGGTGTTGTTAGTGTTGATAAATGGGTTTTCGATGAGTCTGATTCACCAACATCCAGAATGCCGATTGATTCAATCGGATTTTCTCCTGCAGAGAAACATTTAAGAAATTTGTGCGCTTCATGTCATCTTTCCAACGAGAAAACAAATTACGGACCGATTGAGGAATTATCTCGCGGCGGCGGATGTCTCGCTTGTCATCTCAATTATTCTAAAGAAGCAGAAGAAGAGTTGAAAGAAAATTTGAAGGAAGGAAATAAAGAAGAAAAGAAGGAAAGAATAAACGAAGGAAAGAAGGAAAGAAGAAAAGAAGGAAAGAATGAAAGAGCGAATGAGAAATTCCATCCGTCAATTTCATTGCAAGTAGAAAATAAACAATGTTTCGGATGCCATTCACGGTCGGGTAGAATTTCTTTGAGTTATGACGGCTGGCATGAAACACTTCTTAAACCTGAAGAGATAAAGGGAAAAGTCGGGTTTAGAATTCTTGATGATGGAAGAGTTGTTACAAAAATTCAAGCGGATGTACACTCGGAACTTGGAATGATTTGTACCGATTGCCATACATCTTACGAATTAATGGGTGATGGAAAATATTCTCTGCACAAAGAAGAACAGATGAAAGTTCAGTGTGTGGATTGTCATTTAACATCGAAACCGGTCACGCAAAAATTTAGCGATTTTGATTTTGAATCAAAGCAGATTGCCCAACTGAAGAAACTGAGCGATAATGGAAGAAATTATCTGACTGTTTCTAAAAATGGTTTTCCGCTTGTTAATGCTTTTGTGCAGAATGGTAAATCGTATTTAATACAAAAATCTTCCGGAAAGATATTAGAAATAAAAAATCCGGCAAAAATTTGTGTAGAAGGAACAGCTCATAAAAATTTATCATGCAACTCATGTCATAGTTCATGGTCTCCGCAATGTATTGGGTGTCATACAGAATATGATGATAAAGGAACAATGTTCGATCTTCTTTCAAATAAAGAAGAAACGGGAGAGTGGCTTGAACATCCAAAAGATTTATTGCCTGAGCCGGCAACTCTTGGAATTAGAGAAATTAATGAGCATGGGATTACTAAAAAAGTTGTAGAAGAATTTATACCGGGAATGGTCTTAACAATTAATAAAACCAAAAATGAAAAACCGATTTTCAAAAGATTATTTGCGCCGGGTTTCTCACATACAATTATTAAACAAGCGCGCACATGCGAGTCATGCCATAATAATTCTCTAGTGTTGGGATACGGAAGAGGAAAACTTGAATACAAAATTTTAGGTAATACAGGAAAATGGAAATTCACACCACAATATTCTATCATCAAACAAGATGGACTTCCTGAAGATGCATGGATAGGTTTTCTAAAGGAGAGAAGTTTCAACTCTACTACTAGGGATAACACTAGACCATTTTCAATTGAAGAACAGAAAAAAATTCTTACGGTTGGAGCTTGTTTAACTTGTCATCCTTCCAACACAAAAATAATGAAAGACGCAGTTTTAGATTTTGTGAAAGTTAAATCAGCGCTGACATCAAAATGTGTTTTGCCAAAATGGAATTAAAATTCTTGCAGACATAAACTCCGCTTTAAGTTTTAGTCAAAGACCTTTACTCTTCTTAATTCCAAATTCAAGAAATTCTTTTCTCTATTTCTTAAAAATAAAAATGAATTCTTCGATTCTCGAACATAATCGAGGAAAAAGTCAATCTTATAGCTGGCAGCATAGTTGATATCTATAAATACCAACAATTCAACGGCTAGTATGAACGAGATAAATGTTGCGCAGAATGAACCAATCTTTACAATAAGCGCTGCAGCCCAACTACTTAAAATTTCGGTTCACACATTGAGAATGTATGAGCGTCAGGGGCTTTTCATTCCTTATAAAAAGGAATCGAATCAAAGACTTTTTTCTAAAGCAGATATTGAACGAATCCAATGTATTCGTAATGCAATCAACGAATCAAAGATTAGCATCAATGGTATAAAAACAATTTACTCGCTTATTCCGTGTTGGGATATTGTTAAATGTGATGACAATGATCAAAAGGTATGTAAAGCTTATACGGGAAGCCATGAACCATGCTGGACTTATCAACATCCCCAAACAATTTGTGAAAAAAAAGAATGCAGATCATGCGAAGTTTATTCAAAATATTCTGAGTGTGGTAAAATAAAAGAATTAATAAAATCTATTTCGAGGTAAGGATGAATTCTATCTCAAGAAGAAAATTCCTAAAAATTTCCGGATTTACAGTCGGCGCGGCTGCTGCCGTTTCTGCAATCAGTCCGGTTATTAAAGGGGCGAAAAAAATCAACAAAGAAAAAGTAAAAGGAATTCAAAAAATTCCTACTTACTGCGATATCTGTTTCTGGAAATGTGGTGCCATAGCATACTTAAAAAACGGTGAGCTATGGAAAATTGAAGGACATCCCGAAGATCCATTAAGCAAAGGAAGGTTATGCCCTCGGGGAACAGGCGGCATTGGAGCTTATTCTGATCCCGACCGTTTGCGTTCACCGCTAATAAGAACAAGAGAACGCGGTAAAGAAGAATGGAAAGAAGTTACATGGGGCGAAGCTTTTGATTACATCGCCGAGAAGATGAATAAAATTAAAGCCCAATATGGACC
>JAKAMS010000441.1 GCA_021812745.1 Bacteroidota bacterium
TGTTCATTTATTTTTCTCTTCTTCTTTTTCTTCAATCATCCGCATAATAATTATTGTTACAGTTGATCCGGCGGTGGCGCCTAAAACAAAAATTACCGCAAGAGAGAAAAATGAGACGGTTGAATTTAGCTCTCTTACCAATGTGTGAGAAATCCAATACGCAACGAAGAGGGCAATCATAAAAAGTACCGCTTGAAAAGAAATTGAATAACGAAACATTAGGATAACTCCTTAATAATTATTTGATTCATTCCTATTCCAATTTTCAACAAAGAAACAAGAACAGATATTTTGGTATTATGTGAACAAATAGAGCAAGCAGAATTTTTAATGGTGCAAATGCAACTTATAAAGAAGTTAAAACTATTCAAAGGAATTTAACGTTGAATGATTTACTACGTAATTGAATTGATGAAGGAGGTACCACTCAAAAAAAATGATACTTTGATAAAAAAAATCTTTTTCGCTAATTATATAATCGTTAGATTGCCTATTAGCTGGATGGGGAATAAATCATCTTACACAAACTCAATAAGAGGTAAATATGAAAATCTTACTCCGCGTATTCAAGGTAGCACTTCTAGTTGTTCTTCCTTTTTTTATCACCACTTGTCAAGAAAGTCCCACCGAATTTTTAGCAAATGCTCAGGAAACAAATTATCATCCCCAAACTTTGCAGAAAGTTACGGTGATGGAAGATTTTGAAGCTGGAACAAAAACAGCTTACGCAACCGGCGATGTTGTATTTACTTCCGGCACATGGACATTAAATGACGCATTAGTAGGAACTTCCTCAAGTGATCCTAAAGTTGGAACGAAAAGTGTCCGTGTTCGAAACAGCGGCAAGATTACAATGAAATTCGACCGCACAGATGGCGCAAGCACTGTAACAGTGAAACATGCGAAGTATGGAACCGATGCAAATACCTCTTGGGGATTGTGGTATTCAACAAACAGCGGGAGTACATGGACTCAAGCAGGCGCTAACGTTGCAACCACTTCAACAACTTTACAGACAGCTTCATTTACAGTTAACATAGCCGGAACAATTCGTTTTGAAATTCGTAAAGCAGATGGTACAACTAACCGCGTAAACTTTGATGACTTTACTATTAACGATTACGTTGTGATTGTTCCCGGCTTTGTAGAAAATTATGAAGCAGGAACAAAAACTGCATATACACTTGGTGATGTAACTTTCACTACAGGCGTTTGGACTTTAAATGACGCTTTAGTTGGAACATCTACGAGCGATCGAAAAGTGGGAACAAAAAGTATACGCACAAGAAACAGCGGTAAAGTTACAATGAAGTTTGATAAAACCTCCGGTGCAGGTAACGTAACAGTAAAACATGCGAAGTACGGTACAGATGCCAACAGCACCTGGGGTTTATTTTATTCAACTAACGGCGGAACAACATGGACGCAAACCGGTTCTTCGGTAACTACTTCATCAACAACATTACAAACGGCAACATTTGCAGTAAATATTTCTGGTACAATTCGTTTTGAGATTCGTAAAACAGACGGAACATCAAGCCGCGTAAACTTTGATGACTTTACAATAGAAGACTATTCAGGAGGCGGTGGCGGAACTGTAACAGAAGTCGAACCCAATAACTCCACTTCAACTGCAAACGCAATTACAACAGTTCCGGCAACTGAGACTGGTTACATCAGCACGACCACAGATGTTGACTATTTCTCGGTTTCTGCAACTTCGGGTCAGGTTATTACTTCAGGACTTACAGTTCCGGCAGGGTTAAATTATGATTTGTATTTGTTGAATGCTTCCGGTGCCACTGTTGCAAGTTCTGCAAATGCCGCCGGTCAATCCGAAAGCATTACCTATAATACAACTGCCGCTGGACCATTTTATTTTTTAGTTTCATCATCTTCAGGATCAAGTACAACTTTAAGTTATGCATTAACGGCTAATGTTACTGCCGGAGGCGTTGTTGATACAACTACATCAACCAGCGTTCATCTTACATTGGGAAATCCAAGTGTTGCAGTTCATGATGTAGCTTTCCCGTTAAATTACTTAATGGAAAAACCGCAATATGTTCTCTCATACAACCGCGATAACGGAATACCAAACTGGACTGCATGGCATTTAAACAGTTCGTGGCTTGGTTCTACACCGCGTCAAAATGATTTCCGAAACGATACAACTCTTCCTACCGGCTGGTATCAAGTTCTTTCAACAAGTTACAGCGGCAGCGGATATGATCGCGGTCATATGTGTCCATCTGCAGATCGCACTGCTACCGTTGCAGATAACTCTGCAACATTTCTAATGACAAATATGATTCCACAGGCGCCAAACAATAATCAAGGTCCCTGGGCAAATTTGGAGAATTACCTTCGTACACTTGTTACGGCTGGAAAGGAGCTATATATCTATTCGGGCGGATATGGTTCGCAAGGAACGATTGATGCCGGGCATGTAAGCGTTCCATCACACACATGGAAAGTGATTGTGGTGCTTGATGAAGGTGCAAATGATTTGAGCCGGGTAGCTACAACAACGCGTGTTATTGCGGTTGATATGCCAAATAGCGATGCTCTGATTAGTAGAACTGCTGATTGGAAAACATTCCGCGTAAGTGTTGATTATGTTGAAGGACAAACCGGATATGATTTTCTTTCAAAAGTCTCAACATCAATTCAATCGGTAATAGAGAGCACTGTGGATAATCAATAGCAATACTTTTATAAAACTACAAAGAGGCTGTCTCAAAACTGTCATTCCGGACATGATCCGGAATCTAAAATATCAATTTTAGATTAATAATAGATGCTGAAATAAATTCAGCATAACATGATTGACTTTCGAGACAGCCTC
>JAKAMS010000442.1 GCA_021812745.1 Bacteroidota bacterium
GCCGCGTAGAAGCGATTGACGAAGCATTAACACAGCCGCCGCTCGCATTGGTAGTTGACGGCGACAAACGTGTACCGATTTACGTTACCGACATAAGCGCCGGTTACAATTTTTTGATCGGTTCCGTTCCGGCAAAAGTATTTCTGAACGCAAAAAATATTTTCAATTACAACTACGTTGAGTTTATCGGTAACATTGCGCCGATAAGAAATTATTCTGTGAGTATGGAATTTTTCTTTTAACACGAACCAATCTTTTCATACATTAAGATATTAAGTGACTTGGAAAAACTAAAAATTAAAATCATATGAAGAATTCTCTCAAGTATTGCCAAGGCCAAATTGAAAAAATGCTTTCACGTTCCAAAACTAAAGTGATTTTTCCTATCATTAGTTTTGGCTTGTTGAAAAAATATTCCGAGGATAAACAAGAACATTTTTCTGATAATGAAATAAAAAGGCAGTACGAAAATTCAGTGAAATATTTCAAAAAATATCTTGGTCATTCTTTACATATCGGCGGTAAATATTACGACGCTTACCCCTCAAGAAATTTGCCTAAATACGGTGTGCTAAAAGTTGTAGATAATAAGAAATATCTTTTAACCGAACCATTTAAAAAATCTTGTTCGGATTTAATTATAATAATTCCTCAACTCATCAAAGATTACATCACATATAAAATTGGAGTAATCCCGAATCTTGAAAATCTAAACGAAAGACTTGATCTTGCAAAAGATAAAAACAGGTTCTTAGAATTGTTGTCTCAACAAATAACCATCAATCCGGCTAATTTTGAAATATTTTCGTTTGCAATTTTGAAGACCCATCTTGAGAAATTTGCGTGCAAACTTTATAGAGATACAAGAACTTCAGCCCATGATAAAGGTGTAGATTTAAGCACAAATTTTGGAGTGGTCTATCAAATAAAAAAATTGAAGCTGTTGAATCAAGCAACCGCTAATAGTGTGTTTAAAGAACTAAAAACAAATTTTTCCGAAGATAGAATTAACGATGGTAATGTGGTTTTAATCATTGATGATATTTCAAAAGACGTTAAAAGTTTTCTCATTAATATGAAAATTCAATCTTTATCAAAGGATGAAATTTTAAACTTAGCTTCGTTACTTGATCTTGAAGAAAGATTAAAGGTTTTAAGAGTTGTATTTGATGAATTTTCAATAGAATATAAAAGTGATATCTAATGAGAGCTACGGTATCAGGTAACATGTATAAGTTTATTATCGAACTTGAAAAAAATGATAATAACTTTTCGTTTGAAATATTGAGTCTATATCATTTGACTCATCAAAAATCTACAATAACGAATCTGAACCTCATTATTTCAGAGTTGATTTTTCCCACTCTAAAAACAACAGACATTGATACAACTATCTTCTTGGATAAAAAGACGGGAGTTGGATTATTTCGAGAATCAATAGCTACTTTTAACGACAAACGATTGGTTAAAACACTTGAAAAAGCGTTAGACGAAGACAGAAATATTGGTGGGTGGAATTCTGACTTTAAGATTTAAATCTTCTCTTCCAAACGGGAGCTAAATCAACTTGGGAAAAAGTTATTCATTTCTAATTATTCACTAAAAGAAGACGTTACAAAACAATATGATTTTTTCCCTTATTCAAAATCAATTGTGAATACTGCCCAACAATAAGTTGCCAATAAAAACAGGCTTAACACAGACAGCGTTTTTCGGTGTGGTGTTTCTGAAATTATAAAATAAATTTTGTGAACCGTTGGCAGATTTGATTTCATACTGCAGTTTGCTCAGCCAAAGCTACATAGATTTGAATTCACTCTTAAGTAACCGCTCTTTATTTCAAACGTCTGATTAAGCACAAAATATTTTTCGTACAAGTTAAGCAGAGGAAAAAATGGCAGAACAAGTTTGCCCGGTCTGGATCGGTTACCTCTTATTAAGTCCGATAAGAAAATTATTTCAAAATCCGAATAAGATTTTAAGCGCATACGTTAAAGATGGAATGAAAGTAATGGACGTGGGATGCGCGATGGGCTATTTTAGTCTGGAGCTTGCAAAGTTAGTGGGTGCAAATGGAAAAGTGATTTGCGTTGATATGCAGGAAAAGATGCTCGATGTTTTGAAGAAGCGCGCCGGAAAAGTTAATTTGTTGAAAAGAATTGAACCGCGTTTATGCAATCAAGAATCACTTGGACTTGATGATCTAAAAGAAAAATTAGATTTTGTTCTGGCGTTCGCGATGGTGCATGAGGTTCCGGACGCAGTTCCGTTTATAAACGAAGTTTCCGCGACAATAAAAAGAAAAGGTTGTTTGCTAATTTCAGAGCCGGCAGGAAATGTAACTGAAGAAGATTTCAAGAAGACCATCTCAATTGCCGAACGTAATAATTTAAAGGTGATTGAAAGACCAAAAATAAAAGGAAGCCACAGCGCTTTGTTTCAGAAAGAATAATCGGAGAACTGATGGATTGGACAAAAGAATTCGGCGCGGCCATAACGGTTTGCGATAATGATGGTATAATAACGGAGATGAACGAAAAATCGGCTGCAACTTTTGAAAAGGACGGCGGTTTCGGTTTAATCGGAAAAAGTCTGTTCGAGTGCCACAATAAAAATTCCACGGCTCAAATCCGCGACTTATTGGATCATCAAAAAACAAATGTATATACAATCGAAAAGAATGGTGTTAAGAAACTAATCTACCAAGCTCCATGGTACGATAACGGTGAAATGAAAGGTCTTGTTGAACTGTCTTTGGAAATTCCTTTTGAAATGCCGCATTTCATTAGAGATTAATCAACGGCAATCATGCCGTAAAACATTTCAACAGGGTTTTTCCGGTTCAT
>JAKAMS010000036.1 GCA_021812745.1 Bacteroidota bacterium
AACCGAGCCGGATTGCCAGCCATGTTGAACCCCAAATAAAACTTATTAAGACATATCCCGCAGCTATCTTAAATTTTTCTGAGCCCAATTAAATTTCCTTCATAGCAATTACACCAAGTGAACGTCCGGATAACTTTCCGTCTCTTCTATAAGAATGAAGCAATTCTTTCTCTTCATAGGAACAAAGCGGAGAAACCTCAATCTTATCTTTTGGTATTCCAAAATCGTAAATCATATCAAGATTTAAACGCATAACATCAAGAAAAATTTTCCCGTTTATCTCTTTCGAATATTTCCCGTTGAATTGCGAGGCAACATCTGCACCAACTTCATATTTATTTTGAGATATTGAAGGACCTATATATACAAAAAGATTTTCCGGTTTTGAGTTAAACTTTTTTGATAGGACCGATAGCGTTTTTTGCAAAATCTGCTTTTGGGTTCCGCGCCATCCCGAGTGAATTCCGGCAATTATCTTATTTGCTCTATCATAGACAAAAATTGGGACGCAATCGGCTGTTGATACAGCGAGCCCAATGTTCGGCTTACTAGTTATCAACGCATCGCTCTCACCTATAAGTCCTGGTTTTTCTATAATCGTTATTATATCCGAATGAATCTGTTTTTGAATTGCAATTTGTTCTGTCTTTAATCCTAATTCGTTATAGAATGCTTCTCGATTTTCATTTACTATATCCGGATCATCACCGACAGTAAGCGACAAATTAAAGTAAAACGGCAAAGTACGCCCCATACCAATTTTGGTGCTTAAACCAAAAATGATTTCCGGGAGATTTTGGAAGAGTTGAGACTTTATTATCTGCATATGCGGTCTATTGATCCGGTCCAATCTCCTTCCATCTTACAAATGGAAGGATTGTGGGAAAAATTAAATTGCTTTTAATGATTCGTCCAAGTCGAGCAAAATATCGTCAGTGTTTTCAAGTCCAATTGCAAGACGGACACCGCCTGCATCAATTCCGCGTTCCCGTAATTTGTCTGGAGGAACAACAGAGTGAGTCATGGATGCGGGATGCTCAATCAATGTACGTGTATGACCAAGAGAGACAGCAAGCGTCATTGTATAGGCGTTGTCTGCTACATAATCCATAAATCTACTGCCGACTTCCTTTGTTTCTGCTGGTGTATTCCCTTTAAGCACAAAATAGAGAAGACTTCCCGGCGCAAAATTTCCGTTGAAATCAACCATCTGCTTTTTAGCAATTTCGTATCCTTTGAAACTCGGTAACCCGGGATAATTTACGAAATCAACTTTCGGATGAGCATTAAGAAATTCAGCAATGCGCATTGCAGATTTGATTTGGTGTTTCTGTCTTAATGCAAGCGTTGGCAATCCGTACGTCAATATTGCCCAAGCGCTTTTTGTATTCAAAACGGCTCCGAAATCTTTTCTATAGAGAAGAAGCAAATCGCGGTATTTTTTCTTACCTATTACAACTCCGCCCATATCCGTTCCAAATCCGCCTATTCCTTTTGTCAATGAATGAACAACAAAATCAGCGCCTAGTTCAATTGGTCTCTGACAGAACGGAGTAGCAAATGTATTATCAACAACAATTTTAATCTGCTCGTTCTCATCTCTAGTTTTGTTGATCTCTTGAACAATCTTAGCAACTGCTTTAACATCAACAATTTCTATGTTGGGATTCGCGGGCGTTTCAAAATAGATGACTCTCGTTTTCTCTGTTAAAGTATTAATGATGCTGTCGTGTGCAGTCAGATCGATTGGCGAGACTTTAATATTGTATTTCGGATACCAGTTGTTGAATAAAGAAATAGTGCAGCCATAGAGAGTATTGTGAGTAATTATATGATCACCGCTCTTGGTCAAACTGCCGAGTACAGCCGAGATTGCACCCATTCCACTTGCAAAACTAACTGCTGTTTCTCCTTTTTCAACATAAGCTAAATTTTCTTCAAGCATATCTTTATTCGGTTCACCAAGACGATCATAAATAAAAATTGGAGCTTTGTCGCCAAACTCTTCAGTATTGGCAAATTGCATAAAACCTTGCGCGCCTCGCTCAACAGAGTCGAGCCGGAATGTAGTTGATGATGAAATCGGTGCTGTTACATGATGAGAATAATCCCACTTATCAGAAACATCTTTACCATAAATAAGATGAGTATCCATTGAATATTTAGCATCATCTTGAGAGTTTTTTTTCTTTTTAATTATATCGTTAGCCATGTGCAACTCCTAAATTTTCACAACCAAAATTACAGAAATTAATCGAGGGATTCTATTCCGGCCTAAATGAATTGAATGAAAGAGGTGTAATAACTTTAAAGATAGAATCAGTTTTTGTAATAATTCTTCAATGCTGAAAAAATAAGTATAATAATAACTTTCCCCGACTAATCGAAAATAATCTACCGGCAGAGAGATTTAATTGTACAGACCAGATCAACTTACAAGAGATTATTCTCAGCCAGCCAATCATCATTATAGATTGTACTAAAATATTTGTAACCGGAATCGCAAATAAGAGTTACAATATTTGCTTCGCGGTCAATTTCACGTGCAAGTTGAACAGCACCATATATGTTGGCGCCGCTGGATCCTCCCGCTAGTATTCCTTCTTCGAATGCGATCTTCTTTGCCCAGCCAAATGCTTTTTTGTCTTCAACTTTCATCATGTCATCTAGAATTTCCAGCTGTGCAGTTTTGATGAGAAATTCATCGCCCATCCCTTCAACTAAATAATGGGAAGGTGTAATCATTTTTTTGTGTTTGAACCAATCATAAAAGACTGACCCAACAGGATCGAGACCAATCAATTTTATTTTCGGATTTTTTTCCTTTAGATATTTTCCCGCACCGCATATTGTACCGCCTGTTCCGACTGCTGCAATAAAATAATCTATCTTTCCTTCCATCTGTTCCCAAATTTCCGGTCCGGTCGTCATATAATGCGATTCATTATTATCAAGATTATTATGCTGATCTATGTAATAAAGTGACGGATCTTTCTTAGCCAAATTAACAGCGTATTGATTATACGATTCCGGATGTTCCGGCGGAAGTGATGCATCAACTTTTACGACATCAACGCCAAGCACTTCTAGCATTTTAATTTTTTCTTTACTTGTTGTATTGCGAATGACAATTTTTAGTTTGTAACCTTTTTGACGGCAAATTATTGCAAGACCCATTGCAGTATTACCGGAAGAGTTTTCTAAAATAGTGTCTCCGGGTTTTATCTTCCCTTCCCGTTCAGCTTTTTCAATCATGTATTTAGCAATACGGTCTTTAATGCTTCCGCCGGGGTTCATGAATTCCATCTTTGCCCAAATTGTGGCTTTCAATCCTTTGGATATGTTCCCAAGTTTAACAATCGGAGTTCTTCCGATTGCATCAATTATACTTTCATAGCGGTTATTTCTCATTATAATTCCATTATTCGATTAAAGAGTGCCCTCTTAAAAATTCTTCTGCGGTCATTCGTTTACGTCCTTCTGCTTGAAGTTCGAGAATCTGCAGATAGCTGTTTTTTGTTTTGACAAAAATTTCTTTTTTAGATTGAAATATTCTATGGGATGATTGAAAATCTAATTTTGCGCTATGAGTATTATTACTCAAATTTTCAATTATCAATTCCCCATCCTCAATTAACTTTGTTTTGAATACTTTATAAGTTTTTCCTTTGTGCTCAAAATAAGCACCCGGATGAGGTGAAAGTCCACGAACTAAATTATGAATTTCAACTTCACCTCTTTCCCAATCAATTCTACAAATCTCTTTAGTGATTTTAGGAGCCGGAGATGCAACAGAATCATTTTGTTCCGAAGGCGCAGCAATTCCCTTTTCAATCAATTCAACAGTCTTAGAGACAACGTTTGCACCAATTATCATCATTTTATCATGAAGAGAACCGAAGTCATCTTCGGCATCAATTTTAATTTTTTCTTGGATAATAACATTGCCGGTATCCACCTTATCTTCTAAAAAAAATGTTGTTACTCCAGTTTCTTTTTCACCGTTAATGATTGACCACTGAATTGGAGCGGCACCTCTGTATTTGGGTAATAAAGAACCATGCAAGTTGAATGATCCTTTAGCTGGAATTGTATAAACATCTTTCGGTAAAATTCTAAAAGCAACCACTATGAACAAGTCAGGTTCGAGTTCTTTTAATCTCCGAATAAATTTATCATCTTTAAGAGAAATTGGGGTAAGAACTTCCAGATTATTTTCTAATGCAAAATTTTTAACCGGTGTAGAAGAAATTTGTTTTCCTCTTCCACGTTCTTTATCGGGTGCAGAGACTACAGCAACAATTTTATGTTTGGATTGAAGAAGCATTTTGAGCGAGGAAATCGCAAATTCAGGCGTTCCCATAAAAACAATTTTCATTTTAAACTCCGCTCAATAATTGCGGCAAGAAATCTTTGGGTTGGATTATCCTTCCGTGATAGGATATTCAATATCAATTTCCCTATTCATAATGTTCGATAATTCGGCAGAAAGTTTTGTCTTAACATCTTCTGCAACACGGTCAGGTATCATTTTCCCGATCAAATGATCGTACTCATGAAGAATTACGCGTGCCAACAAATCATCTGCTTCTATCTCCACTTCCTTTTCATCTGTGTTCATATAACTGACTTTTATTATGTCCGAACGCAAAACATTAGCGTGAAGATTCGGCAGACTCAAACAGCCCTCTTCCTTAAAAGATTTTTCATCCGACTGAAGAATAATTTTTGGATTAATCATTACAATCGGTTTGAATTTTTCATATCCGTCCGCACCCTCAAGATCCAGAACAAAGATAGATTCTCTATATCCCGCTTGATTTGCTGCGAAGCCGATTCCATTGGCATTGCGCATTGTATCAAACATGTTTTTAATTTTTCTGATAATGTCATCAGAAACTTCTTGAACCGGCTGCGCTTTCTGCCGTAAGATTTTATCGCCATAAATTGATATTGGAACTATTGCCATAATTTTTTCACAAAGATTATTGCGCTTCCGCCCTGATAACATCGGCGCTTAGGTCATTAAATAAGTTAACTTGAGTTGAGTAAAACAACATTCTTACTAACAGCCGAAAAATAATCAACATTTGCTGAAGAATAAAGGAGACAAATAAAAAATAGAATGGTGTCCTTGGTATGAACCTGCCTATAATATTATAAACAATAGACCCCAGGGCACCAATTATTGCCACTATTAAAAATACAATGAATACTTTGCTAAAGTTAGCAATTATAAAACGGATTGCGTTGAAGCATTCTCTCAATATTTCGTTTTTATCTTTTACCGCAAGTGATATTTTGGAATAGTCAGAAATCAAAGTGACTATTCCTATGAAAAATACTAACAGAATATAGCGCAATGCTTTTAATATAAAATCAGCATAAACATTTTCGGAATTCTTGAATAGAATCGAAATTAATTCTCCGGTGTAATCATTTATTTTGAATGCAGCTGCAAAAAAGAGAAGCGAAACA
Source organism: Bacteroidota bacterium (assembly GCA_021812745.1). The sequence goes on from JAKAMS010000036.1 coordinate 5,479, forward strand.
AGAAGTACTTTTGTAAATCGTAAAAAGTATTTTACTCCGCCGTAAAAAAAATCAACTGTATGATTTTTATCCGGATTTTGAAAGATTGAAATCAATCCTCCCAGAAAGAATGTTTGAATTAGAGCATAGATCCCCACAACAAAATAGATACTTAACGGAAGATGATTGAGCTGAACCGAGTAGAGATTTCTAAACTGAATATACCACATGTAGTCAAAATTTAACGCTAGGCGGTCGCTCGTTAAAGATGTGCCAAGATTATCAATAAGAATATTGTAAATAGGTACGGTAAGTACCAACGCTGCCATAGCATTGAACGCCCACATTATAATTACGAATTTGTCATTATGAAATACAGAACGAATACCATGAAGCAATATTTGTTTTATGCTCAAGATCATCCTATACTTCCCAATAAGACCAAAGCATTTTGAATCCAGAAGAATAAACGAATTACAAGAGAGAGTGAAGCCCAGACACGCGGCTCAACCGTAAAAGAATTATTCGCAAAGTTTATATCCAGTAAATTTTTTCTTTGAGGATCAATTTCCGCTGCAATAACTTTATTGCCGGTTTTAAATTTCAAAATCTTCCAGCGCTCAATTCCATCCCATTTTTGGTAAAGTGTGTCTTTATCCGTATAGAGCGCAATATCATTTTTAAATGTTCCATCGCCAAGGCGCTCAACTAAAACCTCATATTCCCCCTCTGAGTTTTTTTGTACTGAAGTAACTCTGTAATCAAAATAATTCGACGATTTATAAAATTCATCGAAGAACCAGTTCATATCTTCATTGCAGTTTTTTTGAACTAGCGAGATAAAATCTTCTGCATGAGGATGCTTGTACTTAAATTTATTGTAATATTCTTTCAGAATTGCCATCATCTTTTCATGACCGATATATCTTTCCAGAGTAAGCAGAACCAGTTCCGGTTTGTTATAAGAATTTACAACGTACGATAACCTGTTGGGGAGTTTGTAAGATGTGTCGGCAAGAGCACCAATTGATAAATTTTTGTAGTAAGAGACGGCGCTTCTTGAACCCTCCGGCATTTGAATATCAACCAGAGTATAGATCAAAGGGATTTCATTGAAAGAAAGAAAATTTAATCCGAAGATCGGTATATAAGATGCAAATTTGAAATTTTCCAGAATCTCAGGTTGATAATGGTACATTATTTTTGTTGCGATGTAAGATGTGAATCCTTCATCCAACCATGCTTCATAAACTTCATTGCTGGCAATCAGACCTTGAAAATACTGATGCGAAAATTCGTGCGTTACAAGATATTCAGGCTGACCGGTTTCTTTAGGAGAAAATAATTCGGCACTAACTGTGAAAAGAGTCGGATACTCCATCCCACCGGAAGCAGATGTTCGCGGAACATCAACCAGAGTTACGTTTTGATACGGATAAATACCGATATTATCCTCAAAATAGCTCAAGCAATTTTTTACAGCTTGAAAGTATCTGTCAAAATATTTTTCCCGTTCCGGCTGAACATATGCTTGGATTGTTATTTTACTTCCATCCTTGCGTTGGTAGATTTCATTGCGATGAAGAATTTCATCAGAAGCCAGCCAAACAAAATCGTGAACGCCAGATTGTACAAATCGGAATACAGAAGAATTTTCATCAGTAGATTTTTCAGCTTCAACGCCGGTTGCAGCAACAATATAATTTTTGGGCACTTTTATTTTAACAGAATAATCTCCGAAATCTGAATAATAATTTAGGTAAGGATGATATTGACTGCACACCCATTTCCCATTTTCAAAGACACCGACTTTTGGAAACCACTGTGAGACAAAGAAGAAATTTCTTCCGGAAGCATAACCCATTCTTTTAATCGAACGCGGAATTTTCATTGAGTAGTCAAAAAATATTTTAACACTATCACCCGGTTGAACCGGCTTGTCTAAAATTACTTTAGCAACAGTGCTGTCATGAGGATTTTCGATTTCCGGCTGAAAATAAATCAATTCAGATGGTTTTCCATTCACCAGAAAAGTTTTTACGTCTATTTGAGTTTGAGTTTCAGAATTGATTGGGAAAGCTTGAGCAAAAAGTGTTTTACTGCTTTTATAGCCGTTTGCGTAAAAATGGAATTGTATTTCAGCGGTCGGTGAATTTGTTTTGTTTATCCAGGTAATGTTTTCTTTAACAGAAATCTTTTTGGCATCAGCATCGAAGTCAACATCCAGAACATAATTTGCCCGCTTATCAACTTTGGTTTGTTCTGATTTGAGTATCCCACTGTTATAATCGTTGGTTAATGCTAAGCTATTTGTCTTTATGACGCTAGGTTCATTTTCAGCTAGATAAAGCAAGCCGGTAAATAGAATTAAAAGTATAAGTACAGTAAGTTTTTTCATCACATAATTAAATTAAAGAGAAGTGATGTTTAATTCAATCAAAAGGAGTTAAAAATAAAAATCCCGCCTAAGCGGGATTTCTAAAAACTGATAGCTGCAAACGGTTTACTTTATTTCAATCGTCTTCGGTTTCATTCTTTCATGTTTAGGAAGTTTTACATTGAGCACACCGTTTTCAAGCTTTGCGTCAATCTTAGATTCATCAATGTTTTCAGAAATTTTGAATCTGCGATAGAAGTTGCCTGTTTCTGTTTCCTTCAGAACATATTTGCGGTTGATAACTTCGTCAAAAGTTATTCTTCCCATAATTATAAGATGTCCCTCTTCGAGTTTAATTTTAACATTTTCTTTGGAAACTCCCGGCATTTGTGCCATTAGAAAATAATCTTCTGAAGTTTCGTAGATATCAATTAAAGGAGCTACCCAGGATTCCATCTCGAGAGCCTCATCCCAGCTTCTTTTATTTTTTACTTCCACCATTTCTTTTTGTTCAGTCATAATGACCTCCAATTTATTTTTTGTTACATTAATTTATTTTTTATCATCATCTACAACTTCATATGAAGCGTCTTCAACATTCTTTTCGTCTTTTTTATCCGAAGACGACTTCTGCTGCTGTTCACCTTGCGGCTGACCTTCAAATGGCTCACCACTACTTTGCGCACCCGGTGTTGGACCTTGCTGAGCATACAACTTTTGTGAAATCTCATTCCATACTTTGGTTAGTCCATCAGTCGCAGTTTTGATTCTATCTGTATCGTTTGAGGCGATTGCTTCTTCAACTTTCTTGATTTCACTTTCAAGCTGATTCTTCTGTTCAGACGTAATTTTGTCTTTCATCTCCTCAATCTGTTTCTTCGTTTGGAAGATGAGATTATCTGCTTGGTTCTTTACTTCAACAGTTTCTTTCTTCTTTTTATCATCTGCCGCATGTTCTTTTGCAGTTTGTTTCATCTTTTCAACTTCGTCTTTAGAAAGACCGCTTGAAGAAGTAATTCGAATACTTTGTTCTTTGTTAGTAGCTTTATCTTTTGCTGCAACATGTAAAATTCCGTTGGCGTCAATATCAAAAGTTACTTCAACTTGCGGAATACCGCGAGGTGCCGGTGGAATTCCATCTAAATGAAATTTCCCCAATGTTCTGTTATCTGCTGCCATAGGACGTTCACCCTGAAGAATATGAATTTCCACAGACGGCTGATTGTCAGAAGCCGTTGAAAATACTTCGCTCTTCTTTGTAGGAATAGTTGTATTGGCTTCAATCAATTTCGTAAAAACGCCGCCAAGAGTTTCAATACCAAGTGAAAGCGGAGTAACATCTAATAATAGAACATCTTTAACATCGCCGGCAAGAACACCGCCCTGAATTGCGGCTCCTATTGCTACAACTTCATCGGGGTTGACACCTTTATGCGGTTCTCTACCGAAAAGATTTTTTACAAGCTCTTGAACTTTTGGAACTCTTGTTGACCCTCCAACTAAGATGACTTCATCAATCTGTGAAGTAGAAACACCTGCGTCTTTAATCGCACGCTCGCAAGGTCCGGCAGTTCTTTGAATTAAATCGTCAATTAACTGCTCAAATTTTGCTCTTGAAAGATTAATATTTAGGTGTTTTGGTCCGTCTTGTGTAGCAGTTATAAACGGAAGATTAACATCCGTTTGAACTGATGAAGATAATTCAATTTTTGCTTTTTCTGCCGCTTCTTTTAAGCGTTGAAGCGCCATTGGATCTTTTCGCAAATCAATGCCTTCTTGTTTCTGAAATTCATCGGCGAGATAGTCAATTAGCCTTTGGTCGAAATCATCGCCGCCAAGATGTGTATCTCCGTTTGTAGATTTAACTTCGAACACACCCTCACCTAACTGCAAAATAGAAATATCAAATGTTCCGCCGCCAAGATCATAAACAGCAACAAGTTCTTCTTTATGTTTTTTATCTAAACCATATGCAAGAGCTGCCGCTGTTGGTTCATTTATAATTCTCTTTACTTTCAGTCCGGCAATTTCACCGGCATCTTTTGTTGCCTGGCGCTGCGCATCATTAAAATATGCCGGAACTGTTATTACAGCTTCAGTAACTTCTTGACCGAGATAATCTTCGGCAGTTTTTTTCATTTTTTGCAAAACCATTGCACTGATTTCCGGTGGCGAGTAAAGTCTATCACCGATCTCAACTCTTGCAGATCCGTTATCTCCGGCAACAACTTTATAAGGAACTTCTTTTGCCTCAACATCAACTTCTTCTCTTTTTCTACCCATAAACCGTTTGATTGAAAAGATTGTGTTTTTGGGATTAGTAACGGCTTGACGCTTACCTGGCTGCCCGATTAATCTTTCGCCGGATTTTGTAAATGCAATAACAGATGGAGTAGTCCTTCCACCTTCCGAATTTGGAATTACTACCGGTTCGTTCCCTTCCATAACAGCAACGCACGAGTTCGTTGTTCCAAGATCAATTCCTATAATTTTTCCCATTTCTGTATCCTTTAGATTTGATTTTTGAAAAGAGCTGAAGTAGTTACTTCAGCTCGATTAATTTTTCGTTTTTAACTTTTGGTGCTGCTTTTTTCATCTGTATATGAAGCATCCCTTCCTCAAACTTGGCGTCAACTTTTTCAGAGTCAACTTCTTCCGGAAGCGTAAAAGAGCGTTTGAATGAACCGAACATTCTTTCACTTCTATAAAAGTTTTTTTCTTTTTGCTCAGTTTCTTTTTTCTTTTCACCTTCTATTGTTAAAATGTTATCTTGCAATGTGATTTTGATATTTTCTTTTTTTACTCCGGGGATTTCTGCGGTTACATTAATATTGTTTTTATCCTCCGAGATATCAATCCTCGGGTAAAAATTTTCGTTCACGTTGAATCCAAAGCTTGAGAAGTCATCAACGTATCTTTGAATTCTATCATGAATAGTTTCAAAATCTTTCATGGGTTCGAATTTAATGAGTGTCATTTTATCCTCCGTTAATTTTGATGTTATTATAGTAACAATGTGCGTGCCAAGCGCTAAATATTCCATAAATATTTATTTTTTAATAAGTTAAATGGGGATATGCTTTTTTTGAGTCGTCGGAACTTTTGGCAGAGATTCAAAAACAATTTCCGGCTGGTCTGAAATTCTGGCTGAAATTAAAATTTTTTTTCATAAAATATATTTTTTAGGAGATAACAATTTTGTTCAAGATCGAAGAGTTCGATATTAAGCTTGATACCGACTACATTGGCAGAAATTTTATTTACAGCGATGAGGTTGAATCTACAAACGCAATGTTATTGGCAAGCAAAGATTCAAATCAGAACGGAACAGTTCTTCTTGCTGAATTTCAAAGCAAAGGACGCGGTAGAAAAGAAAGAGAATGGATCAGCAGCAGCGGTCAAAATTTAACTTTCTCCATTCTGCTTAAAAGTGAATTTAAGGAACAAAAAATTCATCTAATTAATTTAAGTGCGGCAATTGCAGTCGCACAAGCAATAGAAAATCTATTCCAGCTTAATGTTGAATTAAAATGGCCCAACGACGTTTTAATTAATAAGAAAAAAATTGCCGGAATTTTGCTCGAATCAATTTCGAAAGGAAATAAAATTAGCCGCGTTGTTGTTGGAATTGGAATAAATGTAAACCAACCGAACTTTCCGGGTCAGTTTGAAATTCCGCCAACTTCTGTAAGAAAGGAATTTCATTCAATTGTTAGCAGAGAAAAATTGCTTAGCGAAGTACTTAACAATTTTGAAGAGATGCTGGAAACATCAAAACGTTCCGGCAAAAAAGTATTAACCGATTGGCGCAACCGTTGTAAAATGATCGGAGAAAAAGTTAAAATTATAGATGAGGACAAAACGAAAGTCGGCATTTTTGATGACATTGATGAAAATGGATTTCTAATTCTCAGAGTCGGCGATAAGTTGGAAAAAATCCATTACGGCGATGTGAGCTTAAGATAGAAAGGAATTCATGAGAGTATATTTCGATAATGCCGCAACAACACCAGTCCATCCAAAAGTATTTGAAGCGATGAGACCCTACTTGATGGGTGAGTTTGGAAATCCATCTTCAATTCATTCTTTTGGCAGAACAGTAAGAGTAGCAATTGAAGAAGCCCGCGAAACAGTTGCTGATTTTATAAATGCAAATCCCAGCGAAATATATTTTACCAGCGGCGGGACTGAAGCAAACAATTTCGCAATCTTAGGAATTGCTAAGACAGAATTTGCAGAAAGTAAGCGGGATAAGATAATTACTTCTAAAGTTGAACATCATTGCGTGCTGGATGCTTTTCAAGAATTAGAGAAAAACGGCTTAAACGCAAATTGGCTGGATGTTAATTTCGAATCCAGAATTAATGTGTCTTCATTATCTGATAATATTGATAAAAAAACATCTTTAGTTTCATTAATGCACGTTAACAATGAAACCGGCGCAATCAATCCAATAGAAGAAGTTGCCACTTCAGTTAAATCGGAAAATATTTTCTTCCACACAGATGCCGTTCAAAGCTTTGGGAAAATACCGATTGATGTAAAGAAACTTGGTGTTGATTCACTCTGCGGCTCGGCTCATAAAATTAATGGTCCTAAAGGAACTGGTTTTGCATTTGTGAAAAGCGGAACTCCCCTTTCACCATTGTTGATTGGTGGTTCACAAGAACGCAACCGGAGAGGCGGAACCGAAAACGTTGCCGGGATTGT
>JAKAMS010000443.1 GCA_021812745.1 Bacteroidota bacterium
AAACTTAGAATGATATCAATATCATGTATCATCAAATCCAATACAACGGCAACATCGGTTCCTCTCGGATTAAATTGAGCGAGGCGATCCGTTTGAACGAACAACGGATTTAATTTATACTTCTCCAAAGAAATTAAAGCGGGGTTGAATCTCTCGATATGTCCGACCTGAAAAGTTAATTTTTTCTCCTCTGCAATTTTGATAAGTTCTTCGGCTTCCCAGATCTGTGTTGTAATCGGTTTTTCTACAAATACATGTTTGTTCTTTGCAAAAGATTGTTTCACTAAATCATAATGTGCGCTTGTAGTTGCAACAATATCTACTGCATCAACTTCTGCGAGAAGTTTTTCCAAATCATCAAATGGTTTTACTTTTAATTCGCTTCCGACTTGCTTAGCTCTTTCATAATCTTGGTCGTAAATTCCGATCAGCTCACAATTTTCAACTTCTTTAAAAAGTTTTGTGTGAATTTTACCCAGATGCCCGGTTCCTACAACACCAACTTTAACTTTCATCATAACGCTCCGGATTTAATTTTTTTGTAACCGATAATTTTATCGTAACCGCCTTTCTCCACGGACGCATAGTAGAGAAAAATGTTGTATTCATTTTCAGTTTCGTAAAAATTACCTTCAAGAATTTCCCAATCAATATTTTCAACAACTCCGTTTACAATTTGCCCGGTTACATATTGATATTCATACACGCCGCGTTTTAATTGAACTGAAATATTCATCATTCCGTTATCGTCATACATTTCGTATTCCGGTGTAACTTTCCAATCATTAAAAGAGCCGACAAGAAAGATTGACGACTTAATCTGCTCGGGCGGGCGCATTCTGAAGATAACTTTAAGATAATCTGCATTTTCATTTCTATAATCCATAAGGTAAGATGCGCCGTTAAAATCTCTTCTTCCTTTGGTAAATAAATTTGATGTCTCAATATCGCCGAAGTGCGCAAAGACAGGCGGCTTGTTGTATTTGCCAACGTCGCGGATATCCGCAATACGGTATTCATTACCGGGACGGACGTTTCGCGCGATAAATGTAAATTTGTTCGATCCGTTCCATTCGTAAAAACGGTCCGCTGTGTAAGAATTTCTATCAATTATCATGGGATAATAAAATTTACGGTTGGTAATAATTTCAACGCGTGTAACATTTGATGAATAGAGTGAATCCGGCAATACAAAATTTGTTTTTATTGCAAGAGTTCTTCCCGAAGAAGCAAGATCGTTCATGTCTCCCTGCAAACCTTCTTTTGCAACTTGTACATTTAATTTAATGTCCGGATAGACAACAAAAAACTTACCTGAGCCGTAAATCAGATCTCTGTTTTGAGAATCAACTATATAGAATCTCCAGTTGCCGGAGAATGGGAAAGTTACATTGTTGTTGGGGAAAGAACCGTTATAATGATAACGGGCTCCGCGTATATTTTGCGGCAATTCATCAAACCATAAAATTGTTTCCGAGTTATACATTCGGTTAGATAAAAATGGATTGTCATACGGATTCCAATCGGCATCGCAAAATTTAAAGACGATATTGAAGTTCGGCATGAATTCCGATTGCACATCGAAGTCAATAGTTATTGAACTTTTTGACTTGTCTGAATGATCAATTACCGGAAATTCGGTTTGATCATTCGAAGAATAAACACGAAGACTTTTAATTTCCGTTCCGTTTGCATAATTAACGGAGACTGCAATCAAGAATATCAGAAAGAAATTAAAAATCGAATTTCTTAGCGGATTCAAAAAATCTCTACGCATTTAATTGAGTTATACGGGATATAAACTTGAAAAGTTTTCTCCTCCCTGTTCGAATCAATCAACAAACCTTCATCAAATGCCTGTACAAGTTTACCTGTCTTGAAAACGATCTCGTAAAATGTAGGATGTTCCCCTTTCTCTTTACCGTAAACTACGCCGTAATTCTCGAACATTGTTATGTTGAGTGTCTTGCCAACGAATTGATTCCAATCCAATTTCATAATTCACCTTGGAATTTTTATAAAATTTTATGCTGAAAAATTTCAATTACAATCAAAAAGTAGTTAAAAACGAAGTCTTTTCCAATTGGATGAATGGTGCAAAAAAGAGGTGTATTGAATAAGAGCAAGATCAAGATTAAGAGCAAGATTAGGAGCATGAAGTATAAATAATTTTCATGCTCTTGCTCATAATCATAAACTAATTTTATTTCTGACTTACAATAATATCGCCGCCGGTTGTTTCGAGTTTAAGAACACTTCCGCCGCCGTTGAATTCAGCGTCAACTTCACTGCGTCTCACACGTTTCAATTTTGAATTGGAAAAATTATTTGATATTTCTCCGCCGGAAGTTTCGAGATGAACTTTAGCTTTAAAATCCGCCGGAAGTTTTATCTGTATCTCGCCGCCGGATGTAGATGCTTCAATTCCTTTATTTGGACCGGTATAATTAATTGCAATATCTCCGCCGGATGTTTCTGCAAAAAGTTTCCCATCGGTCAAATCAATATTAATATTGCCGCCGGATGTTTCGGCGTGAAGATCACCATTAGTCTCTTCGCATTTTATATCTCCGCCGGAAGTTGATAAACTCATAACACCTTTATGTTTGTCCAAAGTAATATCTCCGCCGGAAGTTTCAGCTTTTAATTTTCCGTTTGTATTACTTAATGTAATATCACCGCCGGAAGTGTCTAATTTAAAATCTCCGACAAGATTTGCAACGTTAATATCGCCGCCGGATGTTTCAACGTGAGGATTAAAATTCTTTGGTGTCATTACTTCGACTCGGACACTTAAATTATTTCCGAACCAGCTGAACATTGATCCTCTTTTTTTGGCTATAAC
>JAKAMS010000444.1 GCA_021812745.1 Bacteroidota bacterium
TCAAGTCGTAACCGTTCAAATATTTTCTTACAAACTTTGGATTGAAATTTTTGTTCACTCCTAACAAATCGTGAAGCACAAGCACCTGTCCCGAAGTAAATGGACCCGCCCCGATTCCAATAGTCGGGATTTCCAATTCATCGGTAACTTTCTTTGCAACCTCGGCAGGAATCATTTCCAGCACAATCGAAAAACATCCGGCTTGTTGAAGAGAAATTGCATCCTGAAAAATTTTCTCTGCCGAATGTTCTTCTTTTCCTTGCAGCTTAAAACCTCCCAATTTATGTACTGATTGCGGTGTTAAACCAAGATGCCCCATAACAGGCACGCCTGCTTCAACCAAATGTTTAATAAGTTCAGTATTTCCATTTGCACCTTCAATTTTTACAGCTTGAGCCCCGGCTTTCATTAATCGGTCAACTGAATCAACCAATTGACTAATTTCTTTTTTGTGAATGAGAAAAGGTAAATCTGCAATTAAGAATTTATTTTTTAATCCGCGTTTTACAGCCGCTACATGCCAGTACATCATCTCAAGTTCAGCATTCACAGTCGTTTCGTAACCATGCATAACCATCGCCGCGCTGTCTCCAACTAAGACCGCATCAATATCACTTTCATCTATTATTCTAGCCGACCAATAATCATAGCAAGTGATGAGAGAAATTTTTCTTCCCTCATTTTTCAAGATCTGAAATTCTTGTATCGTCTTCATTACTAACTTTCTTTATAAAATAGTTTTATGAACGACTTGTATACGTCTTCGAACGGATGATTATGTAATTGTTTTAGATGCTCATTAATAGTTTTAACATCTGCTCTTACTAAAGGACCGGTAAGAGGATCTTTTGAGTGAAGCAGATTGTATTTTACAGAGTGCAGATATGGTTCTGCAATCGTTAGGGGCATACTCAATTCATTTTCAAGAAAATCAAAATAATTCTGCCAAAGGATAGTAGTAAAATTGCCTGCCATGCTTGTCCATGCATGGTAAATTCCTTTTTTCCCTTGTGCTATAGAAAAACCTGGATTTGGCAATTCCGGAAATAATTCATGCAAATTTCTTCTTCCATCTTCAACAACAAAGGGAATTGATTTATAGAATTCTAAATCGAATAGTTTTTCTGTAAAACTTACCAAAGGATGTGCGCTCTCAGCTTTTTCAATAGATAAAACACCGGAACAATGGATCCAAATTTTATCTTCCAAAAAATCTTTGCGATGTTGTGCAACAAAATTTTCTATCTGATCATCATTAATGAGAACCAAAATCCTGTCTGTCTTTAAAGATTCATTTTCGAAGGCATCAATACTTTCACGCGTAACTTGAGAGTAACTAATATTAAGTGAAGAAAAATAATAGATAAAATGTTTGGCGAGCTTTCCATTGCCAACAATTAGATATTTCGGTTTGTCGTTTCGGCTAGGTACTTGTCCCATAGATCAAGTCCTTTGAAATTAGTTATAAAAAGTAACTGTCCCGGTTAGAGGATCAATTCTATACAGCTAAACATTTCTAATTGAAAAATAGTTTTATATCATAATTCAATGCAAGTTTACAAATAAATTTTTTCAGACGGTTTTTATCTTTCTCTAAAAAATTATCCGCCTCTAAGTGCATTAACAATATTTAGTCTTGCGGCACTAACTGAAGGCAGGAACCCGCCAACAAATCCCATAACTAATGAAAAGATAAAAGATGATATTACAATTGAAACTGATAACGCGAAAGAGAATGAAAGTTCGGCAAATGAACTGAAGTTCAAAGTTGATACCGTGAAAAATTGCAGAAATGATGCGAAGAATAATCCAACCACAGCGCCTATAAGAGAAATGAAAAGCGATTCAGTCAGAAATGCTACCAAAATACTTCTTCTGCTAAAACCAAGCGAACGCATTGTACCGATTTCAACTGTGCGGTTTGCAACTGCCGAATACATTGTAATCATCGCTCCGATGATTGCTCCAATGCTGAAAATAACTGTGATAAATATTCCGAGTACGCGAATGAACATTGCCAGAAATTCCGATTGCTCTTCAAAAAATTGCTGTTCGATTTTTGGTTCGAATTGTACAAGCCGTTTATCGGATTCGAATGCCAGTTTGCATTTTTCAAAATCGTCAATATTGGCAAGCTTGAATGTAACTGTCGAAACCGCACTTCCTCTGTTAAAGGCATTAAGAAGCTGATTGGAATCTCCCCACAATTCGGAATCAAATCCGCTTCCGTTCGATTCCATTATACCAACAATATCCCAGTTATCGCCGGCAAATTTAACTTTGCTTCCAATCTGGGCACCGAGAAATTTTTTGGAAATTGCCTCTCCTACAATTAATTCCCGTAAAGACGGATTGAACATTCTTCCTTCTTTAATTTTTATTTGCGGACGCAGTAGAAGCACATCCTGAGAAACACCGCGGACAGTTACGTTGCTCATTCCGCCTGTTTTTATTTCAAGATTAATTACAACTACAGGTTCTTCAGAAATAATTTGTTTACCGTAGTTCGTTTTTGCGATGAAAGGAAGAGTCTTGATAACATTCCGGGTTTCGCCGTCAATTATACTTGATATTTCTCCGTTTGAAGATTTTCTTGTAACCATAACATTGTCAGGAGATCCGGTGGCAATCAAAGTTTTCTGAACACCGTAAGCCATCATTAATACAGCCGCAAAAACAAAAACAACTAAAGCAATACCGGTAACTGTAATTGCAGTTGTAAGTTTTCTAGTTTTAAAACTTTTTAGAACATATTTGAATGGAACTGCCATGTTTACCTCTTTTTGTCATTCCGCACTTGATGCGGAATCTATTTAGACTAGATTTCAGTTTCCGTTGGGA
>JAKAMS010000445.1 GCA_021812745.1 Bacteroidota bacterium
GGTAAAAATCTTTCTGAAATATTTCCATCCCTTCTTACTTAGTGTTAAATTTCCCACTAGAAATCAAACTTTTTCACTAACTGAAAATTTCCGCTATGAAGAAAATATTGTTTCTGCTTTTCATATTGTTTGAAATAAATCTCTTTGCACAGGATCAACCCGATCTTGAATTTTTTATTAAGGGCGCTCAAGTAACAGATATTACAAGCGACGGGACAAACCTCTGGTTCGCCACAAACGGGAACGGAATATTTAAATACATTCCAAAGAGCAACGCGTGGATGACATACTCTACTTCTAATGGAAATTTACAGCACGATTTCTTTTATTGCATTGCGGCAAACAAGGATTATGTCTGGGCAGGTTCAACAGACGGACTTTTTATACTTGATATTAAACGCGGCACTTGGACAAAAAGAAAATTTGGATTGGGCGGTCAGCTTGCTAATTGGATACGCGCGCTGGCATTTGATAAGTATGAGAATGTTCTATGGATCGGACGGTTCAAATATTTAACCAAATTCGATCTGAACGATAAAAGATATTCCGATTATGATTTAACTGTGCGTGGGAATGAGAAAACAAATAATATAAAGACAATTAAAGTTGACGGCGATTCTCTTGTTTGGTTTGGCACCGAAGCCGGATTGCATAAGTATGATAAATCGAAAAATTTGAACGATAAGAATGCAATTACTTTTTATGACACCAGATATAATTACTTTGACGGTGAGGGCGAGCAGGTTTCAATTACTTCTCTTCTCTTCGAAAGAAAAAATATCTGGATAGGACTTGATGAGTTTATTACTCCGGAACGACCGGAATTTAATCTTGGCGGGTTATTCCGTTTCAACCGCAGAAACGATTGGCAGAGGTTCGATGATAAAAACGGCTTGCCGGCAAACGGAGTTTACGATCTGGAAAGAACGGGAAATTACATTTGGGCATCTTTATATCAGTTTGGAAAAAGCACAAAAGAAACTTTTGGAAGAGGAATTGTTTTGATTGACCGGATTACAAACCAAATTATACCTCTGCACGATGAAAGAATTCCGGCAACTGTTTATTCAATCTTTTTTGACGGAACAAATATTTGGCTGGGTACAGAATCGGGATTGATTAAAATAAATTTCTTTAACAAACTTGCTCAGTGGATGGGAATCCATGGCAATGCCAAAACGGGAGTTAAGAAATGATCAACGTATCACTAAAAAAATTGAATGCTTTGAAAAATAATTTCAAAGGTAAGAGAATTGCCGTGATAGGCGATTTGATGCTTGATTGTTATTACTGGGGCGGAATCAGCCGAATTTCTCCCGAAGCGCCGGTACCGGTTTTGGAAGTAGATAATGAATTTTACCGTTTCGGCGGAGCTATGAATGTTGCTTACAATATTTTAACTCTTGGCGGTATTCCAATTCCAATAGGCGTGATTGGAAAAGATAACGAAGGAAAGATTTTCAAAAAACTTTTAAGCGAAAAAAATATCTCTTCTAAAGGAATTGTGGTTGATTCAAAAAGACCTACTACATCAAAGACACGCGTTATAGCAGACAAACAACATGTAGTCCGTATTGATAAAGAAAAAAGAGAGAGAATTTCTTCTCAAACCGAAAAGAAAATTTTAGAACTGTTAAGAAAGACAATTAAGAATCTAGATGCGGTTATTCTGGAAGATTACAATAAAGGCGTACTTACGGAAAGTTTAATAAAACAAGTTATTGAACTTGCTCGTAAAGCAAACTTAGTTGTAACCGTAGATCCAAAATTTGACAACTTTTTTACTTACCAAAACGTTACCGTCTTTAAGCCGAATAGAAAAGAAACAGAAGACGCCTTCGGAACCAGAATTCGGTCAGATGAAGATGTCTCTAAAGCGGGGCAAAAATTATTAGAGCAGTTAAACTGTAAATACGCGCTTCTAACATTAGGAGAAAACGGAATTGCCCTTTTTGAAAAAGGGAAACCGGAAAGAAGAGTTCCTACAATTGCCAGAAAAGTTTCGGATGTTTCCGGAGCGGGAGATACTGTAATATCAACGCTTACAATGGCACTTACTGCTGGAGCCGATATTTTTGACGCGGCGTATCTTGCCAATTATGCCGGCGGCTTAGTCTGCCAGGAAGTAGGAATTGTTCCTATCGGATTAAATGATTTGTTCAACGCTGTAGCCAAAGAGTTAAAATGAACTACGTAAAAAATATTGATGAACTTACAGCAATCAGAAATGATTTAAAAAGACAGAACAAAAAAGTTGTCTTTACAAACGGCGTCTTCGATATTCTTCACGCCGGTCATGTAGATTATATTACCAAAGCTAAAGAGAAAGGAGATGTGCTAATTGTAGGCGTTAATTCAGATTCTTCAGTAAAAAGAATTAAAGGAGAACTACGACCGGTTGTTCCTCAGCATGAACGCGCTTTTATTATCTCTTCCCTTAAGCCGGTTGATTACGTTATAATTTTTGAAGAAGACACACCGCAGGAAATTATCAACAAATTAATTCCGGATGTTTTGGTAAAAGGCGCCGACTGGTCCATAGAGAAAATTGTGGGGCGCGAAATTGTTGAAGCAAACGGCGGCAAAGTGGAAACAATTAAATTTGTAAACGACCAATCAACAACGAACATCATCAAAACAGTTCTTGAAAGATTTAAGAAGTAATGGCTGAACGCGAACAAAATAATGTTCAAGACCAAAAACAAAAGAAAGCTAAGAGAAGTTTATTCAGGAAAACAGTAAACGTTTTCATTGGAATTTTCTTAGCACTCTTAATTCTAACTATTTTAATTGTCGGATTCTCTCAGACAAAAACGTTTAGAGAGTTATTAAGAGA
>JAKAMS010000446.1 GCA_021812745.1 Bacteroidota bacterium
GCAAAAGCAGATCTTGTTTACGACCGAGGTGTAATGGTTACTTATAACACGAAAACGGAAACCAGTCTTACTATTGAAATTCTAAATGGAAACGGAATTGGAAAAGCGAACAACTTTAACATCTTTGACGACGACAAATACAAAAACTTTTTTGGCAGGATTTCACAAAATGTTGCGGAGGGAATTAGAGTAGGTGCATTCGGATATTTCGGAAAAGAAAATCTTGAAGATAATTTCACCCGTAAATTCACAAATAGTTTTTCTATGTGGGGTCCGGATGTAACTCTGAATTTGAAAGATAAATTGGAATTTAATTTTCAATATGCACAGAGAAAAGATGATAGGGCAGATTTCTTCTCTAATGAAACCAACACAAAAGGATTATTTGGCGAGCTTATTTACACTCCCAATGGAGATGAGAGCAAATGGTACGGAGTTGCATTATACAATTGGGTAGATTCTGATGATAAAGCGCTTAACTATAAAGCGGGAACACTTAGCTTGGGTTATCTTTTAAGAAGAAACATCCGGCTTGTAAGCGAATACACTTACAACTTCGATCGGGAATATGGTCAGATAGGAATTGGAGTTATTTCTGCTTTTTAGGCAATAAAGAAAAAGTAAAAGCAGCCGCAGATAAATTCTGCGGCTGCGGTTTTCTAATTATTATGACCGCATTGGTGCCCGTCATCATGATGATGCCCTTCGTGTTGATGACAGGATTCACCTGAATCAACAAGTTCTCCTTTGACAAATTCTTGAACAAGAGTATTCACGTTGCCATCGCATCCTCTAAAAACATCTATTCCGTGATGATTCAGAACATTAACAGCGCCGCCGCCCATGTTTCCGGCGAGCATAACTGTAACGCCCATTTCTTGCAGAACAGATGAAATGTTTGATTTACATCCGCATCCTTGAGGTGATTCTACAATCTGTGAGTTTTTTATTTCTCCATCTTCAACAGTGAACACAGTAAAAAATTCACAATGCCCGAAGTGAGCATCAACTTGGTTTCCTTGTGTAGTTGGAACGGCGAGTTTCATTTTAATTCTCCTTATTTATTCATTTGCACTTGTGGCAAGTTTCGGTTTTGTTTGTTGAAATCTCTTTTCTTGACGAACCGCAATTTTTACATTTTATAGTGCGTTTCTCTTTTAATTCCGCCGGAAATTCATTCCCTATCTTAATTGCTTTCCCGTTTAGAATCGCATCTACAACTTTATTTCTGGCACTTTCTACAATGCGTCCAAAAGTTGCACGCGATATTTTCATCTTCGCGGCTGCTTGTTCGTGCGAGTGTGCTAGGTAATCTGCCAATCGAAGAGATTCCAGTTCATCTATTTCAAGAATAACTTCCTCCAAAGCAGATAACGGTATAGATTGCGGCTTATAATAGTAAGCCGAGGGATTGCATCTAACGGTTCTATGTTTTTTGTTTCTGGGCATTAAATTTATAATGAGCATATGCTCATATCAAACTTATGGCTTAATTTATTGTTAGTCAACTATAATTGTAGTGTCAGGTATGCAGAAGTGTGTTAATTGTTAATTCTTTCCAGCCGTGATCTCAAATGCCTCTCGCTGATTCCGAGTATTCGTGCGGCGGCGCTTTTATTGCCGTTGGTTCTGTTCAATGCTTCTTGAATCATTGTTCGTTCAAACGATTTAATCTTTTCCTCATAGTTATCATCAAAGTTATACGGATCCAATTTCTTGTCAATTTCCTTTATCTGTGTAAGAGTTGGCAAATCCTCCGTCGCGATGAATTCGTTTCTTGTCATGACTACCGCGCGTTCAATTATATTTTCAAGTTCACGCACATTTCCGGGAAAATTATATTTCAAAAGTTGATCTAATGCTTCCCGGCTGATTCCTTTTATTTCTTTCTGATTTTCTTTTGCGTATTTCTTAATAAAATGATCTGCCAAAACGGGAACATCTTCCTTTCTCTGACGAAGTGATGGAAGAGCGATCTCAACAACATTTAATCTATAGAACAGATCTTCTCTGAACTCACTGTTCTTAATCATCTCTTCTAAATTTCTGTGAGTGGCGGCGATTATTCTAACATCTGTGTGAATTAAATTACTGCTTCCGATTTTTTGTACATCTCCGAATTGAATGACTCTAAGAAGTTTAACTTGCACCGAAAGCGGAATATCTCCGACTTCATCAATAAAAATTGTACCGCCGTTTGCTTCTTCAAATCTTCCGATTCTTTGATTAATGGCTCCGGTAAATGATCCCTTCTCGTGTCCGAACAATTCGCTTTCGAGTAAATTTTCGGAAAGCGAGGCAACGTTTACTGTTATAAACGGTTTATCTTTTCTCGGACTGGCAAAATGAATTGCTTTGGCAATCAATTCTTTTCCGGTTCCGCTTTCGCCTCTTACCAATACTGTTGCTCTTGAATTAGCAACTCTTCCGGCGGTGTTCAATACAGTTTCCATCAAATTGCTCTGAGAGATAATTTGTTCAAACCGGAATTTATCTTGAAGCTGCGCTCTTAATAATTTGTTTTCACCGATTAACAGCTTTCTTTCTTTAATCTTTCCAAGAATATTTTCCAATTCATCCAGATCAATCGGCTTTGTTAAATAATCAAACGCACCGTTTTTCATAAGATTTACGGCGCTTTCAATTGTTCCAAAAGCAGTCATCACAACAATATCTATTTCGGGATTTAGTTCTTTTATTTTTTGAAGAACCAGCAATCCGTTCCAACCGGGCATATTAAAATCGGTCAATACAATATCTATTAAGTTCGATCCGGCAATTTTATAGCCCTCTTCTCCGTTGTTGGCTGTGTAAACTATATATCCGCGTTT
>JAKAMS010000447.1 GCA_021812745.1 Bacteroidota bacterium
AAATAAATATTGAACTTGGTGAAAAAGAAGCTGAGGGTATCTACTCTAATCTTGCTATCATAACACACTCACCGGCAGAATTTGTTATTGATTTTACACGTGTTGTACCGGGTGTGCCTAAAGCAAGAGTATTATCAAGAATCATCACAACTCCGCAGCATGCAAAAATGTTGATGCGCGCATTGAAAGATAACATTGATAAATTCGAATCACGCTTTGGTGAAATTAAAATTGATAATCAGCCATCTCCTCAATTTGGCTTTATAAGCGGTGATAAGAACGAAAAAGTAAATTGAAAGAAAGAGAGGGTGTCTCAGAAGTAATTATTCAACTTTTCAATCTGCGAAAATCAGTTGAATCCGCGTCTTCTGCGTTCTATTTTTAAACAAAACATTACTTGTGAGACACCCTCTCACTTTTAAGCTATATCACAATTCATTTCTTACTTAAAATCATTTCTTGAGTTAGTTAAAAGAAATAACTACTTTATTTACGGGGTAAAGAACTTTTTGTTTTACAATAAGTTGATTTTATGGGAGTAAATATATGAGAAAGAAAAGCATACTTTTCACAATTCTATTTCTTTTAAACACTTCCTTATTATTAAGAGCACAGACGCCGCAAATCAGTTTGGAAGTCTTCCATGATTTAAGCACAGTTGATTTAGGCGCATTTTTAATCTCTAATGCTCTTAGCAGCCAGCCAAGAATTTTTCAAATAACTATTATTCCGGAAGGCATGAATGTTGTCGTGCAGGGGCAAGTATACTGGAAAATGGACTTGAGCAGTGGCTTCCGCGAAATATTTAATTTCAAGACAAAAGTTTTTAAAGCGCGAAGTTTTACTAATGCAGATGTCGGTAACTCCGATATCAGACTAGAATCAATAGATGGCGATAAAAATCTTGCCGAAGAATTAGCTAAAAGAGGAAAACCCACCGGTGTGATTAGAATAACATTACAGTTATACGATGACCGTGGAAATTTATTAAGTCAACTTCCTTTTCCTAGAGACTTTGATTTTTTGAATCCTGCTCAGACAATTTCTATTCTAACGCCTCAAGATGGAAGTTCTTACGATGTTGGTAATGTTCAAGCGCAATGGACTCCTGTTGCTGGTGCAACAAGTTATATCGTTCGCGCTAACGTAGTGCCAGAAGGTAATTCCAGTCTAGAAGAAGCTCTGAATGGAGGCGACCCGTTGATCAAGGATAAAGATGTTAAAACTGCTAATGTTGTTAATCTCAGTTCAATTCTAGATCGTCAATGGGTAAGCGGTCAGCGGATTGTTCTTTCTGTAAGCGCTTATGTATCCGGACCCGGCGGAGGCACTTTGCTAAAAAGCGCTCCTGTTGTTTTCTTATTAAATAAATCCGGCGACAATCAATCAGATGCTGCAAATATTAATCCGGATTTAATTCGCCTTGCAAATTTAATTTCCGGTCAGGTCAATCAAGAATTTGTAGCTAAATTATCAAGCGGAAATATTTCTATAGATCAAATTCAAATCACGGATGAAAATAATCGTACAATCGCGCTGTCTGATTTTTTACAGATACTTTCATTTTTAGAAACACATAAAGACGCTCTTATTTCGATAAACTTTACTGCTAAATAAAAGGTTGATAAAACTATGAAAGCGAAAAGTTTACTAATAATTTTTATTATACCATTACTGCTGGGTTTTAACTCCGGCAAGAAATCTACAAATTCGGCTGATACTCCTGTTGCATTGGTAAAGAAAATTGTAATTGATGTTACATATAAAAAAGACGGAAGTGATTGGGAAACTGCTAAAACCGGATTGCCTCTTAATGATGGCGATCAAGTTAAGACGGGTCCAAAATCACTAGCACTTATTTTGTTTATAGATGGGTCCGGACTCTTACGTGTTAGAGAAAATGCAATCCTTAATGTTTACGGAAAGTCGGGTAATAAAAAACTGGATAATAAAAATACCGTTCTTACTAAAGGTACTATCGGTTTTGAAGTAAACAAACAAGAAGATGAAGAATTTAAATTTACAACTCCTACAGCCGTTGCTTCAATACGCGGCACTGAAGGTTCTCTTGAAGTTGATGATAATAATTCTACCGTAATAAGATTAGATAGAGGTAAAGTTGATTTTCAATCTCTGAAAGGGGATAAAAAAAGCGGATCTCTTACAGCAGGAAATACTGCGAGGATTGATAATTCCGGTAACATCAGTATTACACCGCAATCCCAGGATGATAAAAACAAGAATAATTCAATCAGAAATACAAATACGAAAAAAGTAAAGATTAAGACCAAACTTGGCGATATTGAAATAGAATATTACTCGTCAGAAAATAAATAAATATTTTTATAGAGTTCCTTAAACCATTTGAGGAATAAAATGAATAGAAAAAAAATAATCTTTAAGGAAGTATTTATTTTCGGTCTGTTTTTAATTTTTCTTACAAACGAAAAAACGTCCGGACAGATCAGCAACATAATATCATCGGTAAAGTTTGGCGACGCAAAAGAAAAAACTCCGTTATCAATTTCAGCAGAGTTGTTCTCATCGGACAATATTTCCAATATAAGTATTGCCTACAAATCATTCGGTCAAAATGAATTTAAGCAATCAGAGATGCTTGTTGCCGGTAATACAGCATCGGTAACATTACCTGCTGATATAATACAGCCGCCATATATTGAATATTATTTGATAATTAGAATCAAAGACGGTTCAACTCAGACTTATCCTTTGGATGTTGAAAAAGGAGTAAATCCTTTACAAATTGCCGTTTCTTCAGTCTCACAGAAGGATAAAGAAATTATAATTCTAAGTCCTGGAGACGGTGAA
>JAKAMS010000448.1 GCA_021812745.1 Bacteroidota bacterium
CAGTCACGCTAATGCGGGATTGTGGGTTTTTTATGAACATCAAAGGTGAAAAAATGAACCAGAATAATGATCAAAATGCACAGCAAATAAATATTGAACTTGGTGAAAAAGAAGCTGAGGGTATCTATTCAAATCTTGCTATCATAACGCACTCGCCGGCAGAATTTGTTATTGATTTTACACGGGTAGTGCCGGGTGTGCCTAAAGCAAGAGTATTATCCCGAATCATCACAACTCCGCAGCATGCAAAAATGTTAATGCGTGCGCTGAAAGACAACATTGATAAATTCGAATCCCGCTTTGGTGAAATTAAGATTGATGCACAACCAACTCCTCAGTTCGGTTTTATCAGCGGTGATAAAAACGAAAAAGTAAATTGAAAAAAAGAGGTTCTCATTTGAGAACCTCTTTTATAAGATACATCACAACTCATTTCTTACTTAAAATCATTTCTTGAGTTAATTAAAAGAAATAGCTACTTTATTTATGGGGTAAAGAACTTTTTGCTTTACAATAAGTTGACTTTATGGGAGTAAATATATGAGAAGGACAAGCATATTTTTAACAACACTTTTTCTTTTTTTTAACACTTCCTTATTATTAAGAGCACAGACGCCGCAAATCAGTTTAGAAGTCTTCCAGGATTTAAGTACAGTTGATTTAGGCGCATTTTTAATTTCTAATGATCTTAGCAGCCAGCCAAGAATTTTTCAAATTACTATTATCCCGGAAGGTATGAATGTTGTCGTGCAGGGACAAGTATATTGGAAAATGGACTTGAGCAGTGGTTTTCGCGAAATATTTAATTTCAAGACAAAAGTTTTTAAGGCGCGAAGTTTTACTAATGCTGATGTTGGTAACTCCGATATCAGATTAGAATCCATAGAGGGCGATAAAAATCTTGCCGAAGAATTAGCTAAAAGAGGAAAGCCCACCGGTGTGATTAGAATAACATTACAGTTATACGATGACCGTGGAAATTTATTAAGTCAACTTCCTTTTCCTAGAGACTTTGATTTTTTGAATCCTGCTCAGACAATTTCCATTCTATCGCCTCAAGATGGAAGTTCGTACGATGTTGGTAATGTTCAAGCGCAATGGACTCCTGTTGCCGGTGCAACAAGTTATATCGTTCGTGCTAACGTAGTGCCCGAAGGTAATTCCAGTTTAGAAGAAGCTTTGAACGGCGGCGATCCGTTGATAAAAGATAAAGACGTTGGATCTGCTAATGTTGTTAATCTCAGTACTATTCTAGATCGTCAATGGGTAAGCGGTCAGCGGATTGTTCTTTCTGTAAGCGCCTATGTATCCGGGCCCGGCGGAGGCACTTTGCTAAAAAGCGCTCCTGTTGTTTTCCTATTAAATAAATCCGGCGACAATCAATCAGATGCTGCAAATATTAATCCGGATTTAATTCGTCTGGCAAATTTAATTTCCGGTCAGGTCAATCAAGAATTTGTAGCTAAGTTATCAAGCGGAAATATTTCTATTGATCAAATTCAAATCACGGATGAAAATAATCGTACAATTGCGCTGTCTGATTTTTTACAAATACTTTCATTTTTAGAAACACATAAAGACGCTCTTATTTCGATAAACTTTACTGCTAAATAAAAGGTTGATAAAACTATGAAAGCGAAAAGTTTACTAATAATTTTTATTATACCATTACTGCTGGGTTTTAACTCCGGCAAGAAATCAACAACCCCGGCTGATACTCCTGTTGCCTTGGTAAAAAAAATTGTAATTGATGTTACATATAAAAAAGACGGAAGTGATTGGGAAACTGCTAAGACCGGATTGCCCCTTAATGATGGCGATCAAGTTAAGACGGGTGCAAAATCACTAGCACTTATTTTATTTATAGACGGATCCGGACTCTTACGTGTTAGAGAAAATGCAATCCTTAATGTTTACGGAAAATCGGGCAATAAAAAACTGGATAATAAAAATACCGTTCTTACTAAAGGTACTATCGGTTTTGAAGTAAACAAACAAGAAGATGAAGAATTTAAATTCACAACTCCTACAGCCGTTGCTTCAATACGCGGCACTGAAGGTTCTCTTGAAGTTGATGATAATAATTCTACGGTAATAAGATTAGATAGAGGTAAAGTTGATTTTCAATCTCTGAAAGGGGATAAAAAAAGCGGGTCTGTTACAGCAGGAAACACTGCGAGGATTGATAATTCCGGTAACATCAGTATTACACCGCAATCGCAGGAAGATAAAAACAAGAATAATTCAATCAAAAATACAAATACGAAAAAAGTAAAGATTAAGACCAAACTTGGCGATATTGAAATAGAATATTACTCGTCAGAAAATAAATAAATATTTTTATAGAGTTCCTTAAACCTTTTGAGGAATAAAATGAATAGAAAAAAAATAATCTTTAAGGAAGTATTTATTTTCGGTCTGTTTTTAATTTTTCTTACAAATGAAAAGACGTCCGGACAGATCAGCAACATAATATCATCGGTAAAGTTTGGCGACGCAAAAGAAAAAACTCCGTTATCAATTTCAGCAGAGTTGTTCTCGTCGGACAATATTTCCAATATAAGCATTGCTTACAAATCATTCGGTCAAAATGAATTTAAACAATCAGAGATGCTTGTTGCCGGTAATACAGCATCGGTAACATTACCTGCAGATATAATACAGCCGCCATATATTGAATATTATTTGATAATTAGAACCAAAGACGGTTCAACTCAGACTTATCCTTTGGATGTTGAAAAAGGAGTAAATCCTTTACAAATTGCCGTTTCTTCAGTCTCACAGAAGGATAAAGAAATTATAATTCTAAGTCCTGGAGACGGTGAA
>JAKAMS010000449.1 GCA_021812745.1 Bacteroidota bacterium
TTCACATGCCCGCACAATGCGAGCGATGCTATTTCCTTTGCTGTAATTCTTGTTCCGCTTGATACTAATTTTTGTCCGAGGACAACATCTTCGCCAGTCACACAAATATTTTTAGAAGTTTTTTCGCCTTTAAATTTTATTTTATTTCCCGGAAGTTCTTCAACTTCTTCAATGACAATTACACAATCGGAACCTTCCGGCATCATTGCGCCTGTCATAATTTTTGCGCACTCGTTTTTCCGGAGCTCCTTTTGCGGCTGATATCCTGCCTGAATGATTTCAACAACGTTCAGCTCGTTGAATAAATCTTCTCTCCGGCATGCGTAGCCGTCCATAGCTGATTTATCGAAAGGCGGCATGTCAATATCGGAAACGACATCTTCACGTAAAATCCGGTTTACGCTCTCACGGAAATCAACTTTTTCAGTACCGAGTAGATATTTATTTTGTCTTACAATCTCTAATGCATCTTCAAGAGGAATCATTATTCTTTCCTTGAGGTAGAGACGGGATATATCCCGTCTCTACAAAATTTATTTGATTTTCAGAAACTCAATTTTTTCTACCGACCGCACATTGCGGTCAACAAAAAAATCCGGCGTAGCGAATAAATTATATTTGCCGTCATCCGGTGCGCCATTTTTTTCTATCAGTAAAAAATCATTCATGTCATTTCTGTTTATTATTTCACTTAGACTGAACGTGGCGCGGTAACCATCTTTAGCTGAAACGCAGAGAATAGTATTTTCGCACTCATTCATATCTATCTTAATATTTTTTTGCAGAATTGATCCGAATACGAATCCCTCAACAGAATCTATTCCTTTCCATCCACGTCCGTGTCCATATCCTATTCCTCTGAATTTTCTTATCTCAACACCGGACACGTCGTTAATTACAGAATTATTTCCGTCCTTAACAATTTTAATATCGGGAGAATAAGTTTCCTTCACTCGATCTTTGGAATAATTGCCAGCGAATGATTTTACGGTAATCTTAACGGGATTGGCAATGCTTCTGAAATTAAAGGCATCGCTACTGCAAATTAACCGAGAAGATTCAGGCATGGGCCATTTCATTTTCATTTTACCGGGATTAATTGCGCTAACGGATTTGGTTATCAATGCACTGAAATTATTCTTCGCGTAATACAATTCTCCCCAGCTGAATACTGTTTTTTCTCCTTTATCATTCTCAACAATAACATATAGATCGGTTGCGGGTTTGAATTCTTCTTCATTGGCTTTCTTTATTTTTTTTTGATTGATTATATCAAACAAAGAATACCCGTTTACAAAGTACGAGCCGATAAATTTATTTTTATCCTTCCCGTAAGTAAGATCCTTCATTGGAAAACCATGCAGCGGAAGAGATGTTAAATCAACCGCCCCCGGATTTTCCACTTCTCCATCAACAATAATTGATTTGAGCGCAAACTCTTTTACTTCCGAGTCATCAAAAAAGCTTGGAGTGCTTTCATTCTTGTCTTGAGCAATAAGCGGTAAAGCAAATAAAGTAATAAGCAAAAATATTCTTTTCATCTCGATCTCCTATAAATCCATAACTGTACCGTAATGGGCAATTCTGCCGATTGAAATTTTATATTAAGACATTTATTAGTGATGTTACAAAGTCTCAATTTTCAGTTAGTCCATATAAGGATATTTGTAATCCGTTGCCGGTAAGAATGTTTCTTTAATTGTACGAGGACTTGTCCACCTAATCAGGTTCATATATCCGCCGGCTTTATCGTTTGTTCCGGATTTACGCGCTCCTCCAAAAGGTTGAAGACCAACCATTGCGCCTGTTGGTTTATCATTATAATAGAAATTGCCGGCAGAATATCTTAAAGCTCTACACATGTGAGAAAGCATTCTTCTATCTTTCGCAAAAATTGCTCCGGTTAATGCGTAAGGGGAAGTTTGATCAACCAGCTTTAATGTGTCTTCAAATTTTTCATCTTCATAGACATATACAGTTAATACAGGCCCGAAAATTTCTTCTTCCATTGTGATAAAGTGAGGGTCATATGCTTGAATTACTGTTGGTTCAATAAAATAGCCTTTGCTTTTATTTCCCTTACCACCAAATAATATTTCCGCATCTTTAGTGTTCTTTGCTTTTTCTATATAGCCCATAATAAAATCGAAAGCAGTTTCATCAATTACAGCATTAATAAAATTGTTCGGATCTTGTACATCTCCCATTTTGATTTCTTTCAACATCATCAACATATGGTTTTTAATTTCACCCCAAAGAGATTTTGGCAGATATGCACGAGAAGCCGCAGAGCATTTTTGCCCTTGATATTCAAAAGCACCTCTAATAAGTGCAGTAGCTACTTCAAGAGAATCAGCCGAAGGATGAGCAACTACGAAATCTTTTCCACCAGTTTCGCCAACAAGTTTAGGATATGAAACATAGTTATCCAAATTCTCTCCAACTTTCTTCCATAAACCGTTAAATGTATTTGTCCCCCCAGTAAAATGAATTCCGGCTAAGTTCTTATCATTCAGAACTACATTGCCAATTGTTGAACCGGCACCAGGGACAAAATTGATAACTCCGCCCGGCAGACCAGCCTCTTCATAAACTTTCATTAAGTAATAATTAGAAAGAAGTGAAGTCGTTGCTGGTTTCCACACAACTGAATTACCCATTAAGGCCGGGGCTGTACATAGATTTGTACCGATAGATGTAAAATTGAACGGTGAAATTGCAAACACAAATCCTTCAAGCGGACGATATTCCAGCCTGTTCATTGTTGCTGAATCTGATTTTGGCTGCTGATTATAAATTTGAGAAGCAAAAAAAGTAT
>JAKAMS010000450.1 GCA_021812745.1 Bacteroidota bacterium
TTTTTGATTTCGCTGCCGGCGGTTTTAGAGATATGACACGGATTGCTTCAAGCGATTTTAGAATCTGGGAACCCGTTATTAGACAGAACAGAAAAAATATTATTCAAGCGATTGATAATTTTATTTTAGACTTGGAACAGATAAAAAAATCTATTGATAAAGAAGATTACAAAAAGCTTTCGGAGAAATTTGAGAGTGCAAGAGTAAAACGTGATGAAATTCCAAAATCGAGCAAAGGATTTATTCATCAGCTCTATGATGTTTTTGTCTTTGTGAAAGATGAACCCGGTGTGATAAGTAAAATTTCTACGGCACTTTTTGAAAACAATATTAACATCAAAGACATTGAGCTTTTAAAAATCCGCGAAGGTTCCGGCGGAACATTCAGAATTGCATTTGAAAGCGAAGTTGAGGCAGATAAGGCAAAAAAAATAGTTGAAAAATTAGGTTTTTCGACTAAACTTTAGAAAGAATAACTAACACCCAGACATGATTAATATACTTCATCGTGGGTCCCAATCGTTATCAATAGAATTGTTTGAACATTATTATCTTCTTCGACAGTAAAAATAATTCTACAATCATATCCGCATGAACAAGCATAGCAGCCTGATAGCTCACCAGAAAGTTTATGCGTTTTTAATTTAACATCATAGATATCTTTTTCTAAAAGTTTTATAGAAGAATCAATTTGCTCTTGTAAAACAGGAATTTTCCCAACAATCTTTTTGTATGCTTTTCTAAAATGAGGTGATAAAACTAATTTATTCACTTTTCTTCTGGTTCTGAAAGTGAGCTATGAAGTTCATATATAATTTGTTTTGAATCTGAAGGGGACAGTTTACCTGTAGAATAAAGAGTTCTAGATTCTCTCACTTCTGTTGCTATCTCTTTTCTTTTTTCTTCTATAGTTTGTTTTTTTAGTATTTCTATCAGCATTTCTTTATCGGCAAGTGATAATTGTCTGGCACTGTCTAATGCCTGATCTAAGTTTATCATTTTTAGTCCTTTCTTTAACTGAAGTAAATATAACTTTTTATCACAAAAAATGTTAGGTCAAAGAAATTGAACTTCTAAAATTAATTCTGGACAGATCTCGCGGTACGTTTAGACTTTTATTAAAAAGCGATAACGAAAAATCAAAAGGACTAATTGAACAACTCGGTTTTTTAACTAAGATTTAATTCTATTTTATCAAAAGCATTTTCTTTGATTGGAAATAGTCTCCTGCCCGTAAAGTGTAACTTGTACTAGTACAAGTGCCTCTAGTATCAAAATTTTTATCTTTTTTTCTCCAATATAAGTGTATTGCTTGTATTTGGGTAATATCTAATTTTATCTTCTTTATAAACTGTGACCTTACAATTTGGATTTTTTTTCGCTATACTTAACAAGTCTTGGCAATATCCGAGTCTATTCATTCTCCATCTTTCATAAGTATTTGCGTTATGAATAGTGGGCTCACATAAAACTACTCCCTTTCTAGAAACACGCAATACTTCCTTCATAGCTAATTCTGCATTTTTTTGTCCAAGCTGTTCTATCACATGATTAGTAAATACTATGTCATAACTTTCGTCAGGTAAATCAATTTTTGTGATATCCCCTAAGAATAATTTTCCGATTTTGTCTTCATAAACTAGATTAATGATACATGAGGCTAATCTTGAATGTGTGTACTCGAACCCATGAACAGCTAGGTCGGGTCTAGTCTTCAAAAGCACATACAAGTTCAATCCAGAACCGCAACCTGCATCTAAAACACTAACTTGTTTTGTACTCTCGCAAAGAGAATTTATATGATCTATCAATTCCAATCTGGGCCATGAGTTATATCCCATTATAATTTTATCATTATTCTTTAGCATTTGAGTTGAGGCAAGAATTCTAAGACTCTCATAATCATTTTTATATCGTGAGAAAGTTGATTTGCCATGTTTATTTGTGAATTTTATAACACCTTTTAAATCCCCAAGTATCCTGAAAATTTTATTTAACCCATTTAAATGATTAAAATCTTCGGGTAAAGAAGTAATATGCTTGAAAAATGAATGTGGATAATAGCTATAACCCAATACTGAAATTGCTTGATCCAAACATTTTTGAAAATTTTCCCAATCATTATATTCTGGATGGGTATTTTGTCTAAGATCCGTAATTTTAAAAATTTTTTTTAGTTTTATTTCTGGGCAGCTAATTTCAAATTCTTCTTCTTTAGTCTTCATGCATATTTCCTTTTGTAATTCATCTAAGTTTGATTTTTTATATAGCATTAATAAGAAAATAATTTAAAATAAGTAAATATTTGAAACATCTCTAATTTTGAGTGTATTTCTACATTGTTAATGAATTTTCAGAAAAAATATGTGCAAAGTCACAAAAAAATTTCGCTACAACAGCTGAAGAGATCAAACTCAATATATTATTGTAAAAAGTTGCTTACCGCTTCGGCACTTCTCTCTCCATCAATTGCGGCTGAAACAATTCCTCCGGCGTAACCGGCTCCTTCACCACAAGGGAATAATCCTTCAACTTCGACATGCATAAGTGTTTCATTATCGCGCGGAATTCTAATTGGAGAGCTTGTACGCGTTTCGGCAGCGAGTATCTGCGCTTCTTCCGAGAAATATCCTTTCATCTTTTTATCAAATATGAGTAAACTTTTTCTTAATCCCTCGGCAATTTTCTTTGGTAGTATTTGATGAAGGGGCGAACTGATTGTCCCCGGTATGTAAGATGTGTCTGGAAGTGTCCTTGATAATTCTCGTTTAACAAAATCAGTAATTCTCTGTGCGGGAGCTCGCTGTGTTTTTCCTC
>JAKAMS010000451.1 GCA_021812745.1 Bacteroidota bacterium
ACTTTTTTTTAAGGTTAAGTATGAAATAAAACCAAAACTCGAACTGAAAAATTATAAAGGGT
The DNA here is from genome assembly GCA_021812745.1 of Bacteroidota bacterium. The sequence goes on from JAKAMS010000451.1 coordinate 63, forward strand.
TGCAAGTAGAAAAACCAATCTTTGTAGTTAAAGATGAAGAGGTTGAGCGGGAAATTGATTTTCTTCTGAAACCTTTGCAGAAATTTGAATCTGCTGAAAAAGTTGAAAACAAAAATTATAGAATTACCACTAACTTGCAGAGAGTGGATCCTGAAGGTTTACCAATGGTTGGATCTAGAAGTGATAATATTTTAATTGATTTGAGCGATGAAAAAGTAAATTTACAAATAAAAGAAAATGCTCAAGGTAAAAAAGTTGGTGAATCTTTCAATTTTACTTTTGTTGATGAACATTATCACGGTGAAGAACTTCATAAAGAAGAATTTAATTATGTAGCCGAGATCTCTAAAATTGAAAAACTTATTATTCCTAAACTCACAGAAGAAGTAATCAAGAAGATAACAAAAGATAAAGCTGCAACATCCGAAGAACTTCATTCATTTCTAAAAAAGAATATTGAAGATTACTACACAAAACAATCGGAAGAGATGTTAACAAATAACTTACTCGGCGAAGTGGTTAAGAATAATGATTTTACTCCCCCATCCGGTTACGTTAGCTCGGTACACAAACGTATGGTAGAACTCGAAAAAGAGAATGCTAAACGTTACAAGAATCCTAATTTTGATGAAAATGCAGTTTCGGAATATTATAAGCCGAGAGCAGAATGGAATGCTAAATGGCAAATCATTCTTGAAAATCTTGCTGAAGCTGAAAACATAAAAGTAGAAGATTCTGAGTTAGAAGAACTTGCAAAAATTGAAGCGGAATCAACCGGAATTTCAGTAGATAAACTTGTTAAATATTACAAAGACACCAACCGCACTGAAATGTTATTGGAAGAAAAGGTAATTAAATTCTTGAAAGACTCTGCAAAAATTAAAGAAATTGACGCTGAAGAAAAAATAAATGAGAAAAAGGAAAAATCTAATGAAGCATGATATTCTTACTGAATCTCAGTTAATCAAAAAATTTGAAATTTACAATCAGCTAGTTCCTTATGTTATTGAACAAACCGGACGCGGTGAACGCGGGATGGATATTTTTTCTCGGCTGCTAAGAGAACGAATCATTTTCCTCGGAACTGCCATTGACGATCATGTTGCAAGTCTTACTATTGCGCAACTACTTTTTCTTGAAGCGGAAGACGCTGAAAAAGATATTTATCTTTATCTCAATTCACCCGGAGGTAGCGTTTCTGCCGGTCTTGCTATTTATGACACAATGAAATATGTCCGTTCTAAAGTTTCAACTATCTGTGTTGGACTTGCTGCAAGTATGGGTGCTGTTCTTCTTGCAGGAGGAGAAGCAGGTAAACGATCTGCACTTCCTAACGCAAAAATTATGATTCATCAGCCATGGGTCGGAGGTTTGCAGGGACAAACAACAGATATTGAAATTCATGCTAAAGAGATGATCAAAACCAGAACAACTCTTTATAATATACTTGTTGAAAATACCGGAAAAACTTATGAGCAAATTGCTAAAGACTGCGACCGCGACTATTATCTTTCCGCAGAGGAAGCTAAAGAATACAAACTCATTGATACTATTCTTGTACATAGAGCTTCACCTAATGCTAACACTCCTAAAAAATAAATTATTGCTTATAAATTAAGGGGCAGTTAGCTGCCCTTTTTTATTTTAAATAGGAATGGATCAAATCAATTATGGAGAATAACAAATGAAACGATTTAGATTTACTCTGCTTTTACTTTTTATTTTTATCTCTCAAGCATTTACTCAAGAAAAACTTTTTACAGTTGAAGATGTTGTACTTAATGGTTTTAGACTTTCTCCTCAAAATTTACGTCAGTTAAATTGGATTCCTAACAGCGATAAATTTGCTTGGGTTGATGGAGTTAACACAAAATCAGCACTCTTATTATCCTCTCCCCAAAATTCTAAGATTGACACATTGATTAGAACCGGTGACCTGAACTCATTATTAACAACACAAAATGAAAAACCGATCAATGCTTTCCCTTCTGTAAGTTGGACATCTTCCGATGAATTTAATTTTTGGAGCGGAAAAACATATTATTCGTTTAACACGAAATATAAAAAGCTTTCTAAAATTAATAGCGTAAAAGGTGATGCCGAGAATCTTAACGTTTCTCCTAACAAAAAGTTTGTTGCCTACACAGATCAAAACAATCTATTCCTAAATCTTAATGAAGAAAAAAAAATTCAAATTACCTTTGATAAGGATTCCAACATTGTTAATGGTCAATCCGTCCATCGTGATGAGTTCGGTATAAACGGTGGAATATTCTGGTCGCCTAACAGTAATTTTATAGCATTCTATCACATGGATCAAACAATGGTATCAGACTACCCATTGGTTGAACTTACCACAACTCCCGCACATTTAAGAAATATTAAATACCCAATGACTGGTCAAACAAGTCATCAAGTTAAAGTTGGTATTTACGAAATTAAGACCGGTAAGACAGTCTGGTTAAGTACAGGAGAACCGCTTGATCAATATTTAACCTCGCTAACTTGGTCTCCTGACGAGAAATATTTTTTTATTGCCCATCTAAATAGAGACCAGAATCATATGCGGTTAATAAAGTATGATGCAGCAACCGGAAATCAAATTAAAGTTCTGTTCGAAGAAAAGAATGACAAATATGTTGAGCCGTTAACACCTTTAACTTTTTTACCAAACTCAAATGATAAATTTATTTGGCAATCACAGAGAAACGGTTATAATCATCTTTACCTCTATGACACAGAAGGAAATTTGAT
>JAKAMS010000452.1 GCA_021812745.1 Bacteroidota bacterium
AAGTATTCCCTATTCTTACCTCTCTTTGATTTATCTCAAAAAATATTTTACGCGCGTAGCCTAGATTAGTATCATCGCCTAAAGTAGAGAATTTATTCCTATCCCAGCTACTTCCTGTAAGTTCTGCTGAAAGATTAATTCCATCCATTAGATTTGCTGTTACCGACAAATTACCAAGTTGTTTCTGCTCAGGCATTGGCAAATAAATTAGCGGCATATAGGAACCATTTTTAATTCCAGCAAAACGGTAGTTTCCTAAGCTCTCTTTTGTATAATCGCCATTGCCATCACCTACATAACTGAACGACACATTATAAATTGAAGAAAGCGAACCAGGCGAATATTTATAATAGCTATATTGTTGCGAATTAATCAGCGTATCAATTTTTGAATAGATGCCATGAACTTTGCCTGTTGAATCCGGCGGTGCAAGAACAACACCAGATCTTGTCGCCGCATTTCTATCATTGCCTGCTTGTTTTAGAATATTGAGATCGCTTTCACTGAATGAATATTCGATAGGACTATTTTCATCATCTCCTTCTCGGAAATATCCAAGGTCAATTTTTATCTTATCATCTAAAAATTTTGTGGAAAAATCTGCGCCAAAAAAATTCCTTTTAAAATTCTGATCAGTATATTCGAAATCAACAGAAATTCTGGTTGCAGAAGTAATCAATCTTCTGGCTGTGAAAGTGATCTCAGAATTAGAGTAATCAATTATATAATCGTTATTCTCGCCTCGTTTCATCTGCTCGCCGTCAATGTAAACACGTTCACTGCCAGCAATAATTATTATCTCTCTTTCATTGTTTATGCCGCTTAAACGGTATGGACCTTGATTTCCATCTAATCCGGCTAATTGATTTGTATTAAATTTTCCTCGCGAACCAGCAATTGCTATTGTTCCACTTGTTGCCCCGTAAAACACTTCCCCTTTTAAACCTTGTAATTTTCTAGTGAGCTGGGAGAATTCATTATCTCTCAAATTCAATTCGTAGTCTCCAAATGTGCCTACTGCATTTTTATGTCTGAGTTCGATAAATACTTTATCAAGTTCATCAAGTGTTTCGGTGTTCCCTTCAGGCTGAATAGGAGTGTTTTCATCTGTGAGTGCCGCCACAAGATCAATATCATCCGAGAGCTTACCTGATAGTTGTAACCGTAAGCCGCTATTCAAAGTAAAATCTCTGTTAGTACCAATGGTAAATCCGCGAATGATTGCGCCGCTCTTATGTAAATCCTTTCCAAAAATTGATTCGGATGTTAATGGCTCAGCAACTTTTTTTGCTGTTCTTATAGTATCTAAATATTGATCGTTATACTCAACTACAAGACTTCTTCTTTTGTACTCTTTTTGTAAACTCAGTCTAACTGATTGGTAAGTAACAAAAAGTGTATCGAGCAATGAATAGGTAATTTTTGATGAAAGCGAAAAAATTCCAGTAGAGAAATTAAATTCATATTCACTTCTATCCAGAATTCTTCCTTTTAATACAATATTTTCTGTAAAAGGAATAATATTGAGCGAAGAGATTTTGTAAATATTACTGGAATTAATTTGAATTGTATCTCTGACTACAGTTGTTCTTTGTATCTGAGGGAAAATAATAGTCGGGAAGAAAAGAATAAAAAATAGATATACGCGGTTCAGAGGTATCTTCTTCAAAAAATTAGCTTTAATAAGTTTTGTAGAATAAATCTAAACCGATACTCCATTTAATTCAACATACAAATAATTTATTCGTAACGTAAAGCTTCTATAGGGTCTAAATTGGAAGCTTTTACAGCCGGATAAACACCGAATACAACCCCTACAAACGTAGTAAGTAATAAACCGATGATAATCCATTCAATTGGAAGAACAATAGCAACACCAAGTTGTAATGCAACCAAATTTCCTCCTAGAACACCTAAGAAAATGCCTATCAAACCGCCGAGCCAGCTAAGAGAAATTGCCTCAACAACAAACTGAGTAAGAATTGTTTTCTTTTTTGCGCCAATTGCTTTACGAATTCCGATTTCTCGTGTACGTTCCGTTACACTTACAAGCATAATATTCATAATTCCAATACCTGCTGCCAGAAGTGCTATAAATGCAATTACTGCTGCACCAAGTTTAAAATACTTAGTGAGATCGTTAAACTGCTGTATAAGTTGTTCATTGGTTACAATCTCAAAATCGTTCTCTGCTCCGCTTGGGACTTTTCTTATTTTTCTCATTGCACCTATAACTTCATCCATCGTTTTATCAATAAGTTCTTTGTTCTTGCACATTACAATTATAGACGCACTTCTTTCTGTTCCAAATATTTTTTCAAATGTACCAAGCGGTATTGCAACAAAATTGTCCTGCGACTGTCCGAATATTGAACCCCGTTTTTCAAACACACCCGCAACTTCAAAATTGAAATTATCTATTTTAAGTTCCTGCCCTATTGGTGAAACATTTTTAAATAATTTTTCAGCTATATCAGTCCCTATGACGACTGTTGGGCGGGAATAGTCGAAATCTGCTTTTGATAAATTTCTGCCTTCCCCAATTTTAAGATCTCTTGCAATGAAAAGATCCTGATTTACACCTGCAATTCCAACATTCGGATTGGTTTTGATATTGTTATATTTTAATGTTCTCCCGCCTCTACTAACAGAAACTCCAACAGCAACAGGAAGAGTTGTTATCTCTTTCAGTTTTTCTGCTTCTTTTACTGTAATATTTTTCCGGTTATGATTACGTCCCCTATCGTGAGGACCAAGTTGAAGCGCCGGCCACTTACTGACTATGAAATTATTTGAGCCGATCGAATTGAAAAT
>JAKAMS010000453.1 GCA_021812745.1 Bacteroidota bacterium
ATTTTCAATTCGATCGGCTCAAATAATTTCATAGTCAGTAAGTGGCCGGCGCTTCAACTTGGTCCTCACGATAGGGGACGTAATCATAACCGGAAAAATATTACAGTAAAAGAAGCAGAAAAACTGAGAGAGATAACAACTCTTCCTGTTGCTGTTGGAGTTTCCGTTAGTAGAGGCGGGAGAACTTTAAAATATAACAATATCAAAACCAATCCGAATGTTGGTATTGCAGGTGTAAATCAGGACCTTTTCATTGCAAGAGATCTAAAAATAGGGGAAGGCAGAAATTTATCCAAAGCTGATTATGATTATTCCCGCCCAACAGTTGTAATAGGAACAGATATCGCAGAAAAATTATTTAAAAATGTTTCACCAATAGGGCAGGAACTTAAAATAGATAATTTCAATTTTGAAGTTGCTGGTGTGTTTGAAAAACGGGGTTCAATATTCGGTCAGTCGCAGGATAATTTTGTTGCAATACCGCTTGGTACATTTGAAAAAATATTCGGGACAGAAAGAAGTGCGTCTATTATAGTTATGTGCAAGAATAAAGAACTTATTGATAAAACGATGGATGAAGTTATAGGTGCAATGAGAAAAATAAGAAAAGTCCCAAGCGGAGCAGAGAACGATTTTGAAATTGTTACTAATGAACAATTAATACAGCAGTTTAACGATCTCACTAAGTATTTTAAACTTGGTGCAGCGGTAATTGCATTTATAGCACTTCTGGCAGCAGGTATTGGAATTATGAATATTATGCTTGTAAGTGTAACGGAGCGTACACGAGAAATCGGAATTCGTAAAGCAATTGGCGCAAAAAAGAAAACAATTCTTACCCAGTTTGTTGTTGAGGCAATTTCTCTTAGCTGGCTCGGCGGTTTAATAGGCATTTTCCTAGGTGTTCTAGGAGGAAATTTGGTAGCATTACAACTTGGTGTTGCTATTGTTCTTCCAATTGAATGGATTATCATCGGTTTATTACTTACTACATTTGTAGGGGTTGTATTCGGTGTTTATCCGGCTGTAAAAGCTTCCAATTTAGACCCTATAGAAGCTTTACGTTACGAATAAATTATTTGTATGTTGAATTAAATGGAGTATCGGTTTAGATTTATTCTACAAAACTTATTAAAGCTAATTTTTTGAAGAAGATACCTCTGAACCGCGTATATCTATTTTTTATTCTTTTCTTCCCGACTATTATTTTCCCTCAGATACAAAGAACAACTGTAGTCAGAGATACAATTCAAATTAATTCCAGTAATATTTACAAAATCTCTTCGCTCAATATTATTCCTTTTACAGAAAATATTGTATTAAAAGGAAGAATTCTGGATAGAAGTGAATATGAATTTAATTTCTCTACTGGAATTTTTTCGCTTTCATCAAAAATTACCTATTCATTGCTCGATACACTTTTTGTTACTTACCAATCAGTTAGACTGAGTTTACAAAAAGAGTACAAAAGAAGAAGCCTTGTAGTTGAATATAATGATCAATATTTAGATACTATAAGAACAGCAAAAAAAGTTGCTGAGCCATTAACATCCGAATCAATTTTTGGAAAGGATTTACATAAAAGCGGTGCAATCATTCGCGGATTTACCATTGGTACCAATAGAGATTTTACTTTGAATAGCGGCTTACGGTTACAACTATCAGGTAAGCTCTCGGATGATATTGATCTTGTGGCTGCACTCACAGATGAAAACACTCCTATTCAGCCTGAAGGGAACACTGAAACTCTTGATGAACTTGATAAAGTATTTATAGAACTCAGACATAAAAATGCAGTAGGCACATTTGGAGACTACGAATTGAATATGAGAGACAATGAATTCTCTCAACTTACAAGAAAGTTACAAGGATTAAAGGGAGAAGTATTTTACGGTGCATCAAGCGGAACGATTGCAATTGCCGGTTCGCGTGGAAAATTTAATACAAATCAATTTGCTGGATTAGATGGAAATCAAGGTCCATACCGTTTAAGCGGCATAAACAATGAAAGAGAGATAATAATTATTGCCGGCAGCGAGCGTGTTTACATTGACGGCGAACAGATGAAACGAGGCGAGAATAACGATTATATAATTGATTACTCAAATTCTGAAATCACTTTCACAGCCAGAAGATTGATTACTTCTGCAACCAGAATTTCTGTTGATTTCGAATATACTGATCAGAATTTCAAAAGGAATTTTTTCGGAGCAGATTTTTCCACAAAATTTTTAGATGATAAGATAAAAATTGACCTTGGATATTTCCGAGAAGGAGATGATGAAAATAGTCCTATCGAATATTCATTCAGTGAAAGCGACCTCAATATTCTAAAGCAAGCTGGCAATGATAGAAATGCGGCGACAAGATCTGGTGTTGTTCTTGCACAGCCGGATTCAACAGGCAAAGTTCATGGCATCTATTCAAAAATTGATACGCTGATTAATTCGCAGCAATATAGCTATTATAAATATTCGCCTGGTTCGCTTTCTTCAATTTATAATGTGTCGTTCAGTTATGTAGGAGATGGCAATGGCGATTATACAAAAGAGAGCTTAGGGAACTACCGTTTTGCTGGAATTAAAAATGGTTCCTATATGCCGCTAATTTATTTGCCAATGCCTGAGCAGAAACAACTTGGTAATTTGTCGGTAACAGCAAACCTAATGGATGGAATTAATCTTTCGGCAGAACTTACAGGAAGTAGCTGGGATAGGAATAAATTCTCTACTTTAGGCGATGATACTAATCTAGGCTACGCGCGTAAAATATTTTTTGAGATAAATCAAAGAGAGGTAAGAATAGGGAATACTT
>JAKAMS010000037.1 GCA_021812745.1 Bacteroidota bacterium
CCGGTTCATCTTTTTTCTTGTCAAAATACGCTAAGGATTCATTGACTATTCTTTCTAGGTCAATCATCTGAATACACTCCAGATTATAAGGACAAACTTTTTTCCAACATGGGGCACAGAAGAGATTCTCTGGAAACAGCTTAACGCCTCTATCATATAGATCAATTTCGCTCCAGCAACTCATTCCAAACCAGGCAATAACGTATTTCTTAAGTGCTATTGCCAAATGCATCCCGAATGAATCTCCCGTAATAATTAATTGAGGAATGCTTTCGTAACAAGCACCTTTACGTACGCCACCAGTAGTTGGTGTATTTATAACTTTACTAGGGAACTCGCTGGCAAGAATGTTATTACGTTCCTCATCTTCTGGACCACCAAGGAGCATAATTTTAAAACGATTATATGATAAAAACTTTTCAATCAAAACAGTATGTTGCTCTAAGGTCATTTTTTTGTTTGGGAAAAGAAGAGAACAGCCGGTATTAAAGCCGATTATTTTATCACTCTCTTTTATTCCAATTTCTTTTTTGTATTCCTCAATAAAATTTAGCTCGGAATCAGTAAATTCAAATACATAATCATCTCGTTTATAATCTAAATTGAAAGTCTCTGCAAGATAATCTTGCCCGAATCTTGTATTAACTTTGAACTTTAGATGGTCATCCATGCCAAGTCGGTAATTATATTCTGCTCCTTTATTTAGTGGAATGATTTGCCCATTAGAATTAATTCCAAAGCCAAGACGTTCTTTTGCTTTTACTTGCATTGCTAAGGCACCGGACCGCATAGATTTATCAACATTCATAACGATATCAAATTCTAATGAATTGAGGATTGCTAACGATTCAAAATCATAAACAAATACTTTATCTATGTAGGGATTGTTCTCCAGCAATCCTGAAGCAACTTTAAGTGTAATCCAATAGATTGTAGATGCAGGGTATTTCCTTTTGATTGCTTGGAGTTGAGCGGTAGTCATTAAGACGTCTCCCATAGCATCCAGATTAATAATTAAAATTTTTGTTCCAATGGGATTTGTTTCTTTACAACCGTCTTCCCAGCAATTATGATCTGGAAAGCATGGCTTATATCCATTAAAATTTTTACAGTTTGGTGCAGATTTATTCATGTCTGTCCTTTTGGAAATAGAATTTTTCAAAAAATGGTATAAATTTATTTTTAACCTGATCGAAAGAAACATTTTCTAAAGTAGGTTCTTCAGTTATTATTGTGTCATACTCTGATTTATACGGCGACCAGATTATATCGTTCGTATTGTATTTAACATAAAGCCCAAACATTGGTTTATGAAATACGGAAACTACATGAACAATGGAAGTATCCGGAGTAAATAAAAAATCTACAATAGGTATCATAGCACAAAATTCGTCAAATGTCGGGCGGTAATAAATGGGAATACTATTATTTGCGATCTGTGTGGCTTTATCCAAATCTTGCGGTGAACAAAGTAAGAGTACATTCAAATCATAACTGGATAATTCGGAGATAAGCAGTTTATAATTTGCCACACCCCAAAATCTTGCCTCGTTACCTGCTGAAATATTGATACCAATTAAGAATTTTTTTGCCGGATAATTATTCTTAATAAACTCTTCTGCAGATTTAGTTGAAGAATATTTCGGTTCAAAAAAAATATTTGCTGATTCCGGTTTCAGATTTATTCCAAACAATTTTCCAAATTCCAGCATTCTATTGACGACATGATACTTAGAGGAGTCCAATTTATTTACTGTGTGGGTGAAAAGTTTAACATTTCTTTTCTTGAGTCCAAATTTGTATCTGCCTTTAGTAAAAGCAATTAAATAACTTACTGTTGAAGATACATCATCGTGCAAATCAACAATTACATCACATTCTAGATCATTAATTAATTTTACCAATTTTCGAATTCCATGAATGCTTTTGCGGTAAACAATAATTTCATCGGCTAATTTAGGATTCTCAAAAACAAAGTAGTTCTGACTGCTAGCTAATACATAAATCTTGCATCCAATCTGTTCTTTTATCTCTTTGAGTAAAGGAGTAGTTACAAGTGCATCTCCAATTCTGTTCAGCCGTATAAAAAGTATTTTACTTTCTTTCGAAATTACTGGAAAGTCTTTTTGCTTCGCATTCTTCTTTACAAAAAGAAGAAGTGATAACATAAATTTTCTAAATAATATTTCTATTCTTTTCAATTGTTGATCAGTAAGTTGTTTTTTGAAATGAGGCGGTCAACTTTATCTAAAACTCTTTCAACTGGAAGATCGCGGAAACATTCATGCTGCTTTGGACAGTCAAGCAGATTGCATTCAATACAATCTAGGTCGTCTAAACGTACCCATTCATGCATTTCACCGAATGGACCTTGCATGTATGGACTTGTTGGTCCGAACAATCCAAGGACTGGAGTACCAACCGAAGTAGCTATATGCATCGGTCCACTGTCGTTCGAAATTAGAATTTTACATCGGGCAATCAAAGCCGCAAGCTCTTGAATAGTGGTTTCCGGAGCAATCATTGACTTATCACCAATAAGAGATTGAATTTTGAATGCATCTTCTTGATCGGACTTTCCCCAAATTATAAAAATCTTTGCATTGAATTTTTGGATTAATGCTTTAGCAATTTCTGCAAATTTAATTGGGTCGCATTTCTTTGAAGCCCATCCGCCAGTAGGGCAAATTCCTACGACAAAATTATTTTCTATGAAACTATCTCTAAGATATTTCTCTGCAACACGCAACGCTGACGGACTTATGTAATAATACAACTGTTTGTAAGTATGGTTTAGACCGATCAATTTCAAAGTTTCTAAATGAAGTTGTGCGGAATGATATTCCCCGCGCTCTGCCGGTCCAAATAGGTTATAAGCATATTTCCTTCCTCGATAGGGAAATCCAACTCGAAATCTTGCTCCGCTAAAAAATGTTACTAATGCTGTCGAGGGGTTAGTAAAGAAATCAAGGACTAAATCATATTTGATTTTTCTGATTTGACGTATGAGCGAAACTTTTTTCCAAAAGTCCTTACGATCGAATATCAGAACTTGATTAATTTCTTTTAGTCCTGATATTCCGGGTTGAGATGGGGCTTCAACAAGGTAATCAATCTGAGCATTCGGGAAATCTTTTCTTAGATTTTCTATGACTATAGTTGAGAGAACTACATCGCCAATACCGCGCAGTTTGATAATGAGTATTTTTTTTACTTTGTCTTTTATTATTTGTTTCATCATGTGCCAAATTTTATACTAAATTTCTAAATGAACATTGATTTTAGTGGAAACATCTTCTCATTTCACAATTCAATTTACAAAGAATCGGCTACTCCAACAATGAAGCAGTCAGTAAGAATATTTTATTCGATGACCATTTCACAATCTTTGGGTATTTCCGGTTTTACTAGTAAAACATTTTCTTTTGTTACAGTTACTTGCCCGATTTCATGTCTCTGGTTTTTTATAACATATTTTTTCAATGTATAAGTAACGGGAACAAGTTTTGAAGTTTTAGCTTTACTGTAAAATGCTGCGACTGAAGCTGCCTTTTGTAAAATGTTTTTGGCAATGACTTCTTTTGTATTTTCAACTCTCAAAACAACATGCGAGCCGGATACGGAACGTGCGTGAAACCAAAAATCATTTTGTTTGGCAAATTTGGTTGTAAGCACGTCATTATTTTTGCTATCCTTTCCAACAAAAATATGATACTTATTCTCAATCAAAAAGTGACGAAATGAGTATTTATCTTTTTTCTCTTCACCGTTGAATGTCTTAGACTTCATTTTTAATTCTTTTTTGATTTCAAAGAGTTTGTCTTGCTCTTCGGTAGATTCAAATTGATTTCTGATTTTAATTAACCTTTCATATTCTTTTTGATTGAATGTGAGCAGTTCTTTTGATTTCTGGTATTCAATCTTTTCAGCTCTGGATTTATCATAAAACCGATCAATATTTTGATGCGGTGATAGTTTCTCATCAAGGATAATCTTTACTTTCTCGCCGGAAATATAATCATTCAACTCAATTTCTTTTATCCCTTTGTGCAGCAAATTTATATTTGCCAATAATAGATCTCCGTAATGATGATATATGATTTCTTTAGAACACAAATCTACGCGGACTTTTAGATTGTTCAATCTGTGGGATAAAGTTTCAATTTCCTTGGCAAGAAATTTCTCTATCTCTTTCCTCACATTTTCTACTTTAGATTGAGAGTGAGAGAGCGCAAAATATTTATTTATAGCTTCAAAATAGTTATGGAATTCGGTATAATCTTCCGGAATTGTTATAGTGATAAATGTTTTCGGGTGAAATTTTGGTTTGCCTAAATTCTCGTCAAAATAAACAACAATATTTTCATGGTTTATTTCGTTGAGTATAGCAAGAAGGTTTTTTTTGATATTGCCGGTTCTTGATTCCGCCTCTGCAATAATATCTTTGCCTATGAACGGCATCTTCTTAAAACTCTGCTCATCATTTGTTCTTTCAATGAGTTCAAAAATTGACGAAAGCGAATTAGTGAAATCTAATTCCGCTATTTCTTCTTCATGTTTCTTTTTTTCTTGAAGAGTATTTTTTTTAAAAGAGTGCAAGGTATTCTGGGAATCTGTAAAGAATACGTTGCTTTGCCCGCCTTTGAAAACAATTGTAATCTTACCGTTATTCAGAACAAGTTGAAGAACACGGTCTCCAATTGCAATTTTTATAGATTCAATAGTAGAAGGGAGGAACTCGCTGAAAAAATTAATTGTGTTTTTTTTTGCCTTGTGGTGTTCATCCTTTATAGAGACATAAGGTTGCTGAAGATTAGTAGAAACAATAAAATGAAAATTTGGTTTACCAATAAGGGGAATGTGAAAAAAAAGTTTGTCTTTCTCTTGAGTATAGACTTCAACAATTTGCTTTCCATTAATAACATGTTCTAACTGCTGTACGCACCTGAAAAGGTAGAAATAATTCTTATACATATTTAGTCGGATTAGGTATAAATTATTAGTGAGAATTATGACTTTATCTTTCGCGATCTTTCTTCGGCAGTTAAGTCAAATACTTTTCTCATAAGATTTTCATTTTTATGAGAAAAATTCTTTTCTCTTCTAAGCAGAACAACTTTTGCAGTCTCTAAGAATTTATTTATATCATGGGTTTTTAGAAAATCGGAGCCGCCCCAGCAAAAAGATGGTATGTAACGCGGAGGAAATCCCGAGCCAAAAATATTGCATGCTGTACCGACAATAGTACCTGTGTTGAACATAGTATTAATTGCCGTTTTTGAATGATCACCCATTATTAATCCTACAAATTTAGAACCGGTGTCAACTGGTTTTCCGTTTAGCAAGACTGAAATATTTTCATAATTATTTTTTAGGTCGCTGTTATCTGTGCTTGCGCCGATATTAATCCAACTCCCTAAATATGAATGCCCTAGGAATCCTTCGTGCTGCTTATTAGAATATGAGTGAATAATAGATTCCTCAACTTCGCCTCCGACTCTGCAAACTTCTCCTATACTCGTATTATGATAAATTGTTGCGCCCGATTTAATAATTGAATTATCACCAATGTATACCGGTCCTTGAATGTATGTCTGAGACATTATACGGACATTATTACCAATATATACAGGTCCATCAGAAGCATCCACAAAAACAAAAGGGTCAATAACAGCATTCTTAGAAATAAATATTTTTTTCTTATTCTTAAATTCAACAGATGTGAATTTTTTAACGTCAATTTGAGTGACTTTCTTCACAATCAGATCAAAGTCATTAACTATTTCGGCTCCGTTTGCATTGACTAAGTGCCAAGGATATTTAATCAGTTCTAATTTACTTTCTACTTGCTGAATATCTTTAAGAAGTTGGAAAGGAAGAAATTCATTTTCACTCTTAATGAGTTTGCCCAAGTTATCACCAGAAAGGTTTGCCGCAATAACAGTGCCGTCATCGGCAAATAAAATAGAATTCTCTTTTAGTTTTTTTATCTTATTCGCTGAATCCTTTCCAACTATTAGCCGTCCGTTCACAAATAAAATATTAGTAAGATCAAATTGGTTAACTAAAATCTTAGGATTCTCCTCTTTAACAAATTCTTTTAAATAGCTGCGAGTATGTAGAATTAAATTGTAGTTTGAAAAACGAGCTTTAATTTTTTCACGAATAGTTAATATTCCGCATCGCAAATCATATACAGGCCTTGTATAAACAAGCGGGAGAAAATTTTGGAATCCTTCATCTTCAAATATGCAAACGGCTTTTTTCATTATTTTTCTATCGAATATTAGTATTGATTTTGATTACTGTAATAAATTAATCAAAAATAATGGCGAGAAGCAAAAATCATTAATTGCTGAGAAGAAGATGGAAAAATTTTGCGATAAGAGTTCAGTTTGATATATTTCAGATATGAAAATGCCAACCAAAAAATTCTGGTATAAGCTGCTGATTTTAGCTGTAATCTCTTTTGCGGCTTTATTCTTTATTGATAACGTTCTTTTGCCATATTATGTAAGCGGAACGGAAAGTAAAATTCCAAATGTTATCGGCAAAAACAAAGATGAGGCAATTAAAATTCTTCGCGATGCCAACTTTAATCCTATTGTTCAGACATCCCGCTTCGATCAGAAGTATCAAAAGAATCAGGTAATATTTCAAAAGCCGGAAGCCGGTGTTTTAGTAAAAGAGAACCGCAGAATTTATTTAACTATAAGCGGCGGTGATCCGATGATTAAAATGCCTTCGCTTATAAGTAAAACATTACGTGATGCTACTCTATCATTAGAAAGATTAGGTCTTGTAGTTGGCAAAATTGATTCTGTGGAGTCGGAGTTTCCTGCTAATATAATTGTCCAACAACAATATATGGAAGGAAGAGAAATAGCCAAGGGATCAACCATCAATCTTATGATTAGTATCGGTCCCAAAATAGGAATGGTTCGCGTTCCAAATCTTTTATTAAAATCATTATCAGAAGCTGAGAATATCTTGAAATCCAATTCACTTAGACTGGGCAATAAAATATATATCTATTCTTCTTCTTTTTTACCAAACACTGTTGCAGATCAAGAACCAAGTGAAGACACACTTATTAAAATAGGCGATAGTGTAAATGTAGTCTTATACAGGAGTAAATAAACGAGATAAAATGAACAATCATAAAATTATAGCGCCTTCAATTTTATCAGCCGATTTTTCGAATCTATCTCAGCAAATAAGATCAGTTGAAATTGGCGGAGCAGGATGGATTCATTGCGATGTTATGGATGGAAAGTTCGTGCCTAATTTAACTTTCGGTCCGGTTATTATACAAGCAGTCCGTAAAACAACTAAGCTTCCAATTGATGTTCATTTGATGATCAAAGATCCGGATGATTTATTAGAAAAATTTGTTCACTCTGGTGCAGACTGGATAACGGTTCATCAAGAAGAAGTCGTTCATCTTAACAGAACCATAACAAAGATTCATGAACTTGGTGCGAAAGCAGGGGTTGCAATAAATCCATCTACACCAGTTTCTACATTAACTGAAATAGTAAATATTGCGGATATGATTTTGGTTATGTCTGTTAATCCGGGTTTTGGCGGACAAAAATTTATAGATAACTCCTTTAAAAAAATAAAAGAGTTGGTTGCATTGCGCAAAAGTTCTTCCGCAGATTTTTTAATTGAGGTTGATGGCGGCGTTGGAATAGAAAATATTAAAGACTTGGCAAACGCCGGATGCGATGTTTTCGTGATAGGTAATTCAATTTACGGCAAAGACAATATAACTGCTGCAACGGTTGAATTGAAGAATCTAATCTCCTAACCGAAAACAATTATCATACTTTTCTTTAATCCATTCAAATTATTTTTTTATCTTAAGAAAGAGATTCTGTTAATTCATGTAATCTAATTTAGTCTCGTATTATTTTTATATAATTTGAAGGTACGTGTGACTATTCAACTAGTAGACATATTTTATCCGAATGTTTTTAAACGATATAGCGTTAAATACAATATCTTCCGAGATTTATATGAGAAAGATCTGGTAGGAATTGAAATTCGCGGCATTGATTTTAAGTTGGCTCAAAACATAAAAAAAATTATTCTGACCAATAAAGAAATTTGTTACAATACCGGCAAAAAAGGAGACACTTCTTGTGATCTTCTGGTTCTTGGCTATTATGGAATCTTTGAAGAATTGTCAAAAGAAATTATTGCAATTGGTAATGAAGAACTCGGATTAAAAGTTGCTAGAACTATCCGAAATATTACCGAATATGAGAACCAATCTATTCAAATTGCACACAAAAATTTTTTGATGGATCGTGCACATGTAATGGGGATATTAAATGTAACACCGGATTCATTTTCTGACGGGGGAAAATATCTAGACAAAAGCGCAGCAATAGAACATGGAATGAAACTGTTGGAAGAAGGTGCGGATATTCTGGATGTTGGCGGAGAATCCAGCAGACCCGGTTCCGATTATATAAATGCTGAAGAAGAATTAAACAGGGTGATTCCGGTAATTCAAGAGATATTAAAAAATAAAAAAGATGCTATTCTTTCGATTGATACCACTAAGTCAAAAGTCGCGTACGAAGCATTGAAATGCGGCGTTAAAATTGTAAATGATATCAGTTCGTTTGATGTTGATGATCAGATGCTAAGTACTGTAAAACAGTTCGATGCAGCTCTTATACTTATGCACATGAAAGGAAGCCCTAAAACTATGCAGCAAAATCCCTCTTACGATGATGTTGTTCCTGAGATTTATGATTTTCTAAATTTGAAAGTGGAACTGGCAAAGAAAGCGGGAATTAAGAATATTATTATTGATCCCGGTATTGGATTTGGCAAGCGGATTACAGATAATTTTGAATTGATTAAACGGTTAAATGAATTTAAAGGTATTGGGCATCCAATATTAATTGGTGTTTCTAAAAAATCATTTTTGGGTAATGCTCTGGATCTAAAAATTGATGAGCGAGAAAATTCAACCATTGTGGCTGAAACTATCTCTATAAAAAACGGAGCCCGTATTATTCGTACGCATAACGTTAAAAATACAATCCAAGCATCGAGAATTAACAGCTTAATTGATAATCCGGAATTGGTTTAATATGATTGAAATTTTCAAAATAGGATTTCTTTCGGTTACTTTACTTGATATTGTTGATATACTCTTTGTTACGTTAATCTTTTACAAAGTTTATAACGTAATTCGCGGCACAATAGCTTCGCAAATATTTTACGGGTTAATCCTTGTACTTATTCTTTCTTTTTTAACTCAAGCGGCAAATTTTAAAGCACTTGGCTGGCTATTAAAATTACTTTCAGATATCTGGGTAATAGCATTTGTTATTTTATTTCAACCTGAAATAAGAAGATTATTAGTTCACCTTGGTAGAAATCCTTTTGTAAGAATGTTTATTAACAAGGACGAGACGAATATCGCAGATATTATCTCTGAAGCTGCGTTTGAACTTGCACAACATCAACATGGCGCTTTAATGGTGGTTGTCAGATCTGTAGGAATTCGTGGCGTTGTTGAGTCCGGAGAAATTATTAATGCAAAATTGTCTAAAAATATATTGCTCTCAATATTCTTTCCTCGTTCAGCTTTGCATGACGGAGCTGTTATTATCAATAATGACATTGTCGAAGCGGTCCGGTGTACGTTGCCGCTAACTGCTGAAACTACAAAAGATGGATTGCCCCTTGGGATGCGCCACCGCGCTGGAATTGGAATATCGGAACAGGCGGATGTTATAAGTGTAATTGTTTCGGAAGAAACAGGCGGAATATCGGTTGCAGAAAATGGTAAACTTAAAACCGGTTTATCCAAAGAAGGTCTTAGATATTATCTTGTAAACGCAATGCAGACTTCTAAACGAAACATTTTTAGCAATATCGCACGGGGATTCAAAAAAACCTTTCAGCAAAAAGAAAACAAAATATAATTTTGAATGAAGACGTAAGAATTATTAAAATGGAATTGACTAAATTTATACTTGATATAGTTATAAATATTTTTCCAATGTTTATTGGGAGTGAAAAATGAAACTAAAATATTTTTCGCACTCTGCCTTCCAGATAACAACAAATTCTGGGAAAATTATTCTAATTGATCCGTTTCTTGACGGAAATCCGACTTCTGTAGTTAAGTCTAAAGATGTGAACGCAGATTATATTATATTGACTCACGCTCACGGAGATCATATTGGCGACTCATTCTCAATTGCTAAGAGATGCGATTCGCTATTCATCTGCGTTAACGAATTGGCAAACTATTGTTCTAATAAAGGTTTCAAAGCACATAATATGCATATTGGCGGTGCGCACAATTTCGATTTTGGTCGTGTGAAATTTACAATTGCACATCATGGGTCAATGACTCCAGATAACCAATATGCCGGCGAGCCGTCCGGAGTTGTTCTTTCAATTGATGGGAAAAATATTTATCACACCGGTGATACAGGATTATTTTACGATATGAAACTCATCGGCGAAATGAATTCACTAGATTATATGCTTCTACCAATTGGAGATAATTTTACAATGGGAATAACAGATGCTGTAAAAGCTGTTGAACTCGCGAATCCCAAAGTTGCTATACCTATGCACTACAATACTTTCGATGTGATCAAATCAGATCCAAATGAATTTAAGAAAAAAGTCGAATCTATTGGTAAAAAGTGTATTGTCATGAATTTTGGACAGGAAATTGATTTATAATTCTTTATTATAGTTTTGGAGATAGAATTCTTTTTATGGCGAAAATTATTGTTATAGCAAATCAAAAGGGCGGTGTTGGTAAAACAACAACTGCAATTAATTTATCGGCGTCTATAGCTGCCGCTGAATTTAAAACTTTACTTATTGATATTGATCCTCAAGCGAATTCTACATCGGGTCTTGGCGTAGAGAATTACAACTTATCTGTTTATCAAGCTTTGATTGGCATTGAAAACGCATCGGATTGCATAGTGAATACATATATGCCTTATCTGGATATCCTTCCTTCAACTATTGATCTTGTAGGCGCAGAAGTTGAATTGGTTTCAATGGAAGAAAGGGAATTCTTGCTCAAGAAGGCAATTCAATCTATAGAAGATCAATACGATTTTATTTTCATAGATTGTCCTCCTTCACTTGGATTACTTACGCTCAATGCACTAACCTCTGCAGATTCGGTTTTAATTCCGGTTCAGTGTGAATATTTTGCATTGGAAGGATTAGGACAATTATTAAACACAATAAATATTGTAAAGAAAAATTTGAACGAAGGACTTGCAATTGAAGGCGTGTTGCTTACAATGTACGATACTCGTCTAAGATTATCTAATCAAGTTGTTGAAGAAGTAAAAAAATATTTCGGAGAAAAAGTATTTCAGACTATAGTTCACAGAAATGTTAGACTCTCCGAAGCACCAAGTCATTCAAAGCCGGTAATTTTATATGATGCAAGCTCTGTTGGCGCTCAAAATTATATTTCATTAGCGTCGGAATTAATTCAAAGAAATAATTTAGAACAAAAGAAGAATATCAATTGAGTAATTTGAAACCAGGACTCGGCAGAGGATTGGATGCATTAATCAATCCCCAAGCAAGAAATACATTAGATAAACCGGTTGCAGTATCCGGCAAAGATTTGCAAAAGGACGATGGAGTTTCCAACGATGTGCTTGCAAAGATATCTGTTAATCTGATTTCACCAAATCCATATCAGCCCAGAACTGAATTTGATCCTCAAGCACTTGATGAATTAAAAAAATCAATTTTGGAAAACGGCTTAATTCAACCAATTACAGTCCGCAGAGTTTCAAAAGAACATTATGAACTGATCTCTGGTGAGAGAAGACTGAGAGCTTCTAAAGAAATTGGTCTCAAAGAAATTCCCGCTTATATTATACATGTTGAGACTAAAGAAATGATGTTGGCTTTATCTCTCATAGAAAATATTCAGCGTGAAAAATTAAACGCTATTGAGGTTGCAAATGCGTACAAAAGATTGATGGATGAATGTAATTTGTCGCAAGAAGAAATTGCAGTAAAAGTTGGGAAAGACAGAACGACAGTAACAAACACAATTCGTCTGCTAAAATTACCCGGTAAAATCCAGCAAAGTCTAATTAAGAATGAAATATCATCCGGTCATGCAAGGTCTTTAATAAATCTTCCCGATGAACTGCTTCAATTGGAAATATTAGATAAAATTATCAAACAAAATTTGTCAGTAAGAAATGTTGAAGAACTAGTAAGAAAATATCTTAACGCAAAAAATGTTAAGAAGAAAAAAATAACTGTTCCATATAACGACTTGAGCAGTTTATCACAGAAAGATTTGGAAGGGAAACTGCAGGGAATACTCGGGACAAAAGTAATTTGTAAGCA
>JAKAMS010000454.1 GCA_021812745.1 Bacteroidota bacterium
TCTTTTATTGTCCTATCCGGAGTAAGAGTAATCGGGTTTACAATCATTCCGCTTTCAGACCGTTTTACTTTATCAACTTCATCGGCTTGTTTATCAATTGACATATTTTTATGAATTATTCCAATTCCACCTTGAGCTGCCATGGCAATTGCCATCTGCGATTCTGTAACCGTATCCATCGCGGCAGAGATGAACGGAATATTCAATTTAATATCTCTAGTTAAAAATGAAGTTATATCAGTCTGACGCGGAAGAACGGTAGAACGAGCCGGAACAAGAAGTATATCGTCAAAAGTTAATCCTTCGAAATCAATTTTATTTTTAGCCATTTTAACCTCACTTTATATACAAATAAGACCACAGAAAGCGGTCTCAGTTTTTAATCAAACGCTGCAAACCCGGTTATATCTTCACCAATGATAAGAGTATGCATTTCGTGTGTGCCTTCATATGTTTTTACAGATTCTAAATTTTGCGAATGACGCATTACCGGATATTCATCCAATATTCCATTAGCGCCGTGAATCTCGCGCGCAATACGCGCTATCTCTAAAGCTTTCTCGCAATTATTTCTTTTAGCCATTGATACTTGTGTATGCTTCACTTCTCCTTTATCTTTCAAACGACCTAACTGCAAATTTAGAAGTTGCGCTTTTGTAATTTCAGTAAGCATGTAAACTAATTTTTCTTGTGTCATTTGATATGCCGCAATCGGTTTGCTGAATTGAATGCGTGACTTTGCATAGTTTAACGCAGAATCATAACATGCCATCATAGAGCCAACAACTCCCCAGGCAATTCCGTACCGGGCTTGATTTAGACACATCAATGGTGATTTCAATCCTTTACTGCCGGGTAAAATATTTTTCTCTGGAATAAAAACATCTTGAAAGATTAATTCGGAAGTAACGGAAGCTTTCAGAGAATGTTTCCCTCTCATTTCGGGTGCGGTAAATCCTTCAGTTCCTTTTTCAATTAAAAATCCTCGCACTTCGCCATCTAACTTTCCCCAAACAACTGCTACATCTGCAATCGTTCCGTTTGTAATCCACATTTTAGCGCCGTTAATTTTGTATCCGCCGTTAACCTTCTCAGCACGCGTAATCATCCCACCGGGATTTGAACCAAAATCCGGTTCAGTCAATCCGAAGCAGCCGATCTTTTCTCCGCTTGCAAGTAGCGGCAGCCAATAATCTTTTTGTTCGTCACTGCCGAATGTAAAGATTGGATACATTACCAATGATGTTTGAACGGAAACAAAACTCCTAATGCCGCTATCGCCTCTTTCTAATTCCTGCATAACTAAACCGTAGGAAACATTATTCATCCCGGCACATCCATACCTTTGCGGTAAAGTAATTCCGAAAAGACCAAGTTTACCAAGCTCTTTTACAAGATGGTGCGGAAATTTTTCTTCGCGGTAATGTTTTTCTATAATCGGAATGATCTTGTCATCAACAAATTCACGTACGGAGTTGCGTACCATTATTTCATCTTCTGCCAGAAGAGTTTCTACATTGAAATAATCTACTCCGGTAAACTTATTCATTGATTTCTTTTAGAATTTGGTTTCAAAAATAGTAAATGTGGTAAAGAAAACAATAGCAGTATCTATTCATCTCCATGGTTCATATCATTCAATACTTTTAGGATTATTTCAGATTCAAACCCTCGAGAGCTGAGATACGAAAAGATTTTAGTTTTCAGCTTGTTCTTATCTAATTCTTTCCGTTGCAGGAATAAAATTTTTCTTTTTGCTAATTCAAACGCTTGTTCATAACTCAAATCAGAATCAATATTCAGCAGGACTTTATCAATTATTTTTCTATCAATGCCCTTCTTAAACAGCTCGGCTTTTAATTTATTGACGCCGATTTTCTTAAGAGACCGTTCCTCTAAGTATGCAACTGCAAATTGTTCATCATCAAGGAATTTTCCGGTAGTCAAATCTGCTAAAACTTTTTCGATGATTTCTTTTTGATATTTTTTTTTAGCGAGTTTGTTTCTTAATTCCGAAGTAGAATGATGTCTTCTTCCAAGAAGTCTAAATGCCGAATCTTTTATTTTCAAGAAACTGCTTTCAGAAATTAACTGCTCAAAGAACTTTTCATCAATTGAATCATTTTTCCGAAGTCCATTATCAAGCACCGTCCGGTAATCTATAGTTACCGGTTCCCTATCGTCAAAAATAATAATAACATTATTTCCCTTCCGCTGAAGAGCAGTTATGATCATCTATTATTTTTTCTTCGGTTTAGTTTCCGTTTCTTCTTTCTCTTTTACAGGTTTGGAATGTTCATCCTTAATCATTCCAAGAGCAGTTTTAACATCTTTCTCCAGTGAACTAAATAGTTCTGGATCTTCCAGCATTTTAGCTTTTAATTGATCGCGTCCTTGATAACGGTTTTCTTTATAAGTAAACCAAGAACCGCTTTTGTTAAGAAGGTTCTTCTCGCTTGCCAGATCAATAATTTCTCCGGCTTTGCTTATACCTTCATTGTAAAGGATATCAAATTCAACTTCTTTGAACGGCGGCGCAACTTTACTTTTTACAATCTTCACTTTTGTTCTATTTCCAAAAACATTTTGACCGTCTTTCAACGCGCCGACTCTTCTAATATCTAATCTAACAGAGGCGTAAAATTTCAAAGCGTTGCCTCCGGTTGTTGTCTCCGGATTTCCAAACATAACCCCGATCTTACTTCTCAATTGATTTGTAAAAATGACACAAGTTTTTGATTTACTTATTGCGCCAGTTAATTTACGAAGTGCTTGAGACATCAACCGTGCCTGCATTGCCATTTGCGGATC
>JAKAMS010000455.1 GCA_021812745.1 Bacteroidota bacterium
TTACATTCTCAACCGTATGAGGTGAATTTTTCAATGGATTATCTTCTCTTCCGATAGTTCCTTTTTGAATCTCGTCAATTTCTTTCCTAATTGAAATCAGCGCATTACAAAATTTATCAAGCTCACGCAACGATTCACTTTCTGTAGGTTCCACCATAATTGTTCCGGGAACCGGGAAAGAAACAGTTGGCGCATGAAAACCATAATCCATCAATCGTTTGGCAATATCTTCAACTTCAACTCCAGCAGATATTTTGAAAGGACGGCAGTCAAAAATCAATTCATGAGCACAAAATCCGTTTGATCCTGAATAAAGAACCTGATAATATTTTTCCAATTTAGCTTTAATATAATTTGCGTTTAGTATTGCAGATTTGGTTGCAAATGTTAATCCTTCTGCACCCATCATTTTTATATATGCATAAGAAATAACAAGAACACTCGCGCTGCCCCACGGAGCCGCAGAGACTGCGTTTATTGATTTATCGTGCCCAATCTTTACAAGAGAATGACCGGGTATAAACGGAGTTAAATGTTTTGCAACTGCTATCGGTCCAACTCCCGGTCCGCCGCCGCCATGAGGAATTGCAAATGTTTTATGTAGATTAAGATGACAAACATCCGCGCCAATAAATCCCGGGCTCGTTAGACCTACTTGCGCGTTTAAGTTTGCGCCATCCATATAAACTAAGCCGCCGTTTTTATGAATGATATCGCATGCTTCGATTATTGCTTCTTCAAAAACACCGTGTGTTGAAGGATATGTAACCATCAAAGCAGAAAGATTTTCTTTGTATTGTTCGGCTTTGGCTTTCAAATCTTGCATATCAATATTGCCGCGTTCATCGCACTTAACAACAACAACTTTGTTTCCTGCCATAACAGCGCTGGCTGGATTTGTACCATGAGCAGAAGAAGGAATAAGAATAATATTTCTGTTAGACTGCCCTTTGCTAATATGGAAAGCGCGTATCACCATCAATCCGGTATACTCACCTTGCGCGCCGGAATTTGGTTGAAGAGAAACGGAATCGAAACCGGTAATTTTTGCTAGATCATTTTCCAATTCTTTGAATAACTGCATATAACCTTCTGCTTGATCAAGCGGTGCGAACGGATGTAATTCTGTGAACTCCGGCCAGCTGATTCCAAACATTTCCGATGATGCATTTAATTTCATTGTACATGAACCAAGCGGAATCATTGAAGTTGTGAGCGACAAATCTTTTTTCTCAAGACTTTTAATGTAGCGCATCATTTCTGTTTCTGAATAATAAGAATTGAATACCGGATGAGTTAAATAATTTGATTGACGCTGCAAAGATTTTGGCATAACGTTTTTATGTTCTTCTGAAATAATTGTATCATCATATTTTTTGTTTAACGCAGCAGCAAACACTTTTACAATCTGTTTAATATCTGAAATTGTAGTCGGCTCCGATATTGAGATTCCGATTGATTTTTTATCTATGTACCTAAAGTTCACTTTGTTTTTAACAGCTTCGGCTCTAACGGTTAACGCTTCTTCTGTTGAGCTCAAATCTACTTTCAAAGTATCAAAATAATTTTTGTTCGTTTGATTAATACCTATTTTCTGCAGAGCTTGGTCCAATATTGCAGTTAAGTTATGAACACGATCTGCAATAGCTTTAATTCCTTTTGGTCCATGATATACTGCATACATTCCAGCCATTATTGCAAGTAAAACTTGTGCAGTACATATATTGCTTGTTGCATGTTCTCGTTTGATATGCTGCTCGCGTGTCTGAAGCGCCATTCTCAATGCGCGTCTTCCGTGCGAATCAATTGAAACACCAATAATTCTTCCCGGTATTTGTCTTTTGAATTCATCTTTAGTTGCAAAGTAAGCAGCGTGAGGACCTCCAAAACCAATTGGCACACCAAATCTTTGTGTTGATCCGATTACTACATCGGCGCCGAATTCTGCCGGCGGAGTTAAAATTGCAAGAGAGAGTAAATCCGCCGCAACAGCTTTGTAAATTCCTTTTGCTTCCGCTTGTTTGAATAGATCTGAATAATCATAAATTTCTCCATCAGTCGCTGGATATTGGACTAAGATTCCATAAATATCATCTGTCAATTCTAAATTTGTGTGATCTCCAATTCTTAATTTTATTCCAAATGGTTCGGAACGTGTTTTAAGGACATCAATAGTTTGCGGCAAAACATCATTTGAAACCCAAAATACATTTGCACTTTTCTTATTTGTTTTTCGAAGGGAGAAAAGCATTGTCATTGCTTCCGCCGCAGCGGTTGCCTCATCAAGGAGAGATGCGTTTGTAATCGGCATTCCTGTCAAATCTATTATCATTGTTTGAAAATTTAATAACGCTTCCAACCGTCCTTGCGATATCTCTGCCTGGTATGGTGTATATTGAGTGTACCAACCCGGATTTTCTAAAATATTTCTTTTGATTACACCGGGCGTAATTGTTGCGTTATATCCTAGTCCGATATAGTTCTTGAAAATCTTATTCTTTCCAGCGAGAATTTTCAAATTGTTTAGGAAATCAAATTCGGATTGAGTCGTATCGAGTTTTAATTCATTTTTTAATCTGATAGAAGGGGGAACAGTCTTATTAATCAACTCATCAAGAGATGAAACACCGATTGCATTTAACATTTTGGATATTTCTTCTTGGTTAGGACCAACGTGGCGGTCAACAAATTTGTCGTAGAATTCGGAATTGTTCATTATTATTCTCTCATTAGAATGTTTTCAAAAGGATTAATTTTTGTGTGCCAAATATAAGTAAAAGATGAAAATTGGAAGGTGGAAAA
>JAKAMS010000456.1 GCA_021812745.1 Bacteroidota bacterium
GCTTCACCAAGAACGTCTATGGTTGCAAGAATCCCTTTTGCATTTAGTTCTTTGGTAACTCTTACAGCATCATCAAGCGTATTGCCAGCGATATACTTTTTCGCAAAAATATGAACTATAGATTTTGGGAGTATTTTTACAAAACTTACAATAGCACTATTAATTAGTTTCACATCAGCACCTTATTTTGGAAAATGACCGCACAAAATTAGCCCATGGTTAGGTAGAAATCAAGGAAGGATGTTTTTATCTTTTTTGGTAAAATTTATTCTGATATTGCTTTTAATAGACTAATAATAAACAAAGTACGTTTTTCCAACTCATTAATGGTGGAACTATTCTCAATTACAAAATCCGCTGCGCCTTTTTTCTCTTCGTCGGGAATTTGAAAACCGATCCGGTTTCTAAGATCTTCTTGAGTAATTGTATCTCTCTGCATCACGCGGTCAATTCGTGTGGCTTCATCCGCATAGATCAGTATTACATAGTCAAACTGATCTTGTATATCCGCTTCATAAATTAATGCCGATTCAACAAATACAATTTTATTCTTGAGTAATAATTCTAAAACTAATTCATCAATTTTTTTTATTGTTGGAGGATGGACGATTGAATTGATCTTTTCAACTTTTTCCGGATGTTTAAAAATGTTTTCAGAAAGATATTTTATGTTCAGGCCTTTTTCGTTGTATGCAGGCGGTCCAAATTCTTTTATTATCTTCTTCTTGACTGATTCATCCTTAAGCATCAACTCTTTTGCTATTTCATCAGATTTAATCACCGGATAGCCGGATTTTTCAATAATAGCAGAAACCAAGGATTTTCCAGATCCAATTCCGCCGGTGATAGCAATTTTCAAATTCTTTTTCATTTCATGTCCATAAAAAAACCCGAATCCGCTTTATAAAAATTGCAACGAATTCGGGTTCAAATTATTTATTTAGCGTAAGCAACCTTTCTTACTTCGCGTATGACCATAACTTTAATTTGTCCGGGGTATTCCATTTCTTCTTGAATTTTTTGAGCAATCTCATTTGCTAACCGGTCTGAGAAAACGTCATCAACTCTATCCGGTTCAACGACAACACGAATTTCTCTACCGGCTTGAATTGCGTAGGTCTTGGCAACGCCTTCAAATGATTTGGCAATCGCTTCAAGGTTCTCCAACCGTTTAACGTAACTTTCAAGAGGTTCTCTTCTTGCGCCCGGTCTTGCCCCGCTAATTGCGTCTGCAGCCTGAACCAATGCTGCAATTGGATGTTCCATTTCAATATCTTCATGGTGACTACCAACTGCATTTACAACTATTGGATGCTCATTGTATTTCTTTGTTAGATCGTATCCAAGTAAAGCATGTGGACCTTCAACATTCCTGTCAATAGTTTTGCCTACGTCGTGGAGCAATCCTGCACGGCGTGCTAAATTTGTATCAAGACCAAGCTCCGCCGCCATTATTCCGGTGAGGTATGCAACTTCAATACTGTGCTGTAATAAATTTTGTCCGTAGCTTGAGCGGTATTTCATTTTTCCAATATGTTTCACCAATTCTATATGAACACCATGTAAACCTAATTGAATTAAAGTGTTCTCGCCCTCTTTTTGAATTTCTTCATCAAGTTCAAGTTCAACTTTTGCTACTATTTCTTCAATTCTTGCCGGATGAATCCGTCCGTCCGCAATTAATCTTTCTAAAGAAATTCTTGCTACTTCTCTTCTAAACTGATCAAAAGCAGAAAGGATCACAGCTTCCGGAGTGTCATCAACAATTACATCAACACCGGTAGCCGCTTCGAACGCACGGATATTTCTTCCTTCTCGCCCGATGATTCTTCCTTTCATTTCATCATTTTGGATTTGTACAACCGAGACAGTAGATTCAACTGAATGATCTACGGCGGTTCTTTGAATTGCTTGAATTGTAATACGTTGCGCTTCTTTCTTTGCATCAATCTTAGCTTGATCACGAATCTCTTTAATAGCCTGTGACGCATCTGTCTTGGCTTTGTTGATCATGTTTTCCATCAACATTTTCTTTGCTTCATCGGCTGTTAGTTGTGCAATTTTCTCAAGACGTACATTTTGCTCCACTACTAAGCGGTCTAGTTCAGAATGTTTTCTTTCCAGTTCTTCTTTCTGAGTGGTAATAACTTTTTCAACTTCTTTAATTGCTTTTTCTTTTTGAGAGACAACATCATGCTTTTTTTCAAGACTTTCTTCACGAGATTCAAGCTGCTTCTCATGATTTTGAAGTTTCTGTCTTTTGTTATTTACTTCACTATCAAACTCTTGCTTCTTTTTAAGCCATTCATCTTTTACTTCAAGAAGTTTCTCTCTCTTAATGTTTTTTGCTTCTTTATCCGCTTCTTCAATTAATCTATCAGCTTTTTCTTTTGCATTAACAAGACTATTCTTACCAAGCTTGGAATTAATAAACCAACCTAAAAGAAAAGCCAGTACCACCAAAACGGCAGCAACTCCAATTGTAATTAACAAATCTACCTGCATATTTCCTCCATTAACAATAACAATATATTTAAACCGCAACTGCCGGTCTTATATAGGAAAAGAACCTATTTTTGAACTATACAATGTGGGAAACCACCCGACGCTTTTTACTTCCACTGGTCCAGCTTTCGCAGGAACCCGCCAAAGGCAGGTTGAGGCCTGTAATACACGCCGCGAGCTGATAACCCTAATAGTTTACTATTAGTTCTTTTTTATAAGCGACACGGCAGCGCGGAAAGTCATTATGGGTTAGAGATAAATTTGGATT
Source organism: Bacteroidota bacterium (assembly GCA_021812745.1). The sequence continues at coordinate 2,774 of JAKAMS010000456.1, forward strand.
CGTTGAGAAGAA
>JAKAMS010000457.1 GCA_021812745.1 Bacteroidota bacterium
ACAAAAAATTTACAAAGGAATAATATGAAACCAAAATTGTTAATTGTAGAAGATGATGATCTTACTTTGAAAGTTTATCAATTCGTACTGTCTAAAGATTATGAATTAACAAAGTGTAAAAACGAGAATGAATTATTAAATGCATTGAACGAGGGCGAGTATGATATTTTTATTATTGATCTATCTTTAATTGAAGGGAAAAATGGGATAGACATAATCAAAGAACTTCGTCAGATGAAGAAGTATCAGAGAGCTAAAATAATAGTTGTAACCGCACATGCCGCTCAAATTGACGAACGAAATGCAATCGCAGCAGGTGCTGACGAATTTCTAAGAAAACCGATCAGCAATCAAGATCTAAAAAGTGCACTGAAGCATCATACAGCGGTTAAAGACATTTGAAATAATATTTATTTGTAGTTGCTCACTCCCATTTGAGAGTGAATCCATTGCGGTTCAAATAGATTTTCGCTTTCATGCCGGAAAGTTTGTACATGAATTGAAAGTGAATATTTCAAATGTCCCCAGTGTTTAAACCCAAATTTATTGGAATGGGATCTATATTAACTTTTGATCTCTTAGGAACGGTAATTTATTTCTTGTTGTAGCGACCGATTCCAGCTCAATTTCTACCTCAATAATTTTTTCGGAATTTTCGAGCATAATAATTTCATTTCCCATTGGATCGAAAACCGCACTGCAGCCGTTGTAATGATTGCCGGGATCATCGCCTACTCTATTTACACCAACCATGAAACATTGGTTTTCTATTGCTCGCGCTTTGAGTAAAGTTTTCCAATGATCAATTCTGGGTATGGGCCAGTTAGCAATGTCTATTAAAATATCAACTCGATCTTTTGCATAGAGACGGTATAACTCGGGAAAACGTAAATCGTAACAGATGCTTAAGCCAATTTTAGCCTGATCAATTTTTGTAACAACGGTTTCTTCTCCAGCGGAATACCATTTATCTTCTTGAGCGTTACTGAACGGATGTATTTTTCTGTAACGTGCTTTGATCAGTCCAAATGAATCAAAGTGAGTTAATGAGTTGTAAATATTTCTCCCGTCGCGCTCAATAATTCCGGCAAGAACATCAGTCTTCAATCTTTCTGCAAGATGAATAAAATACTTTGTACCGGTTCCATCTATTTCTTCTGCAAATTTTTCTGCTTTCATAGTAAATCCGGTTAAAGTCATTTCGGGAAATATGAGCAGATCAAATTTTGTTTCGGATGATTTTATGAGTTCTTCAATTTTCAAAATATTTTCTTCAACATTTTCCCAGATTGGCGAGTACTGGATTAAACCAAGCTTCATTTTATTCTCCATTCATTATTCCTATTGGTAAATTAAATAAAATCTGCCTTTTACGATGATAATTTTTAATTTGCAGATGAATCAATCACTCATCAGAGAAACTTTGCATGCTCAATTACATCTGGCTAGGATTACTGTTCCTTGGTATAGGAACTGCGTTAACACTTGATGTTGTGAATCAATCAAATAATAGATACCGGAACGGTGAGGCAGTTGAAGTATCCGTTTCGTTTGATTCCGTTTCCGCTGCAAGTACTAACCCGTTTGATGCTCTTCTTAAAATCTCGTCAAATAATTTTGAAAAATTTTACGGCAGATATCAGAATGATGAGATCAATCAAAAAGTAAAACTCATCTATAACGGTAAGGATAAAAGTTATTCGGTTTATTTTATTGTTGATGATAAATCACCTTCAATTTGGCAGGAAATGGCAAAGGTTTCCGGTAATGAAAATGATTTGGGAGGAAAACTTTTTCTAACATACAAAGCAGATGCAAATTCATTTGGCGCTAAACTTATATTGGAAAAAATTTCTTTCGCCAAAATGAAAGATGTTACAAACGCAGCGATAGATTATGCCGGTAAAGCTGTCAATATTGCACTTGGATTAATTGGAATTATGGCATTGTGGCTTGGAATTATGAAAATAGCCGAGCAAGCCGGGCTCATTTCAATAATTGCAAAATCGGTTAAGCCGGTTACAAAATTTTTATTTCCGGATGTCCCGTACGATCATCCAGCAATGGGCTCAATGATAATGAACATCTCTGCTAATATGCTGGGATTAGGCAATGCTGCTACTCCATTCGGGCTTAAAGCCATGGAAGAGTTGGAAAAATTAAATCCCGAAAAGGGAACAGCGACAAACGCAATGTGCACTTTCCTTGCAATTAATACTGCGGGGTTAACCTTAATACCTGCAACAGCAATTGCAGTGCGTGCGGCAGCAGGCAGCAGCGACCCGACAATAATTATCGGCACATCAATATTTGGCGCTTCTTGCGCAACTATTGTAGGAATTTTTTCTGCCAAGATTCTAGAAAAATTCCCAATGAGTTTTTCCGATTCGGTAAATTATCTTAAATCAAAATGGAAATTTTTTCTGTTGCTCTTCGCTATTGCATTTGTGGTTGTACTTCTTGCTGTAAGCGGATTGTTTACAAAACTTTTTTCAATTTTAGGGTTTATCAATGCGGATGGATTGAAAACTTTCATACAAATTATTTCGACTCTTGCGATTCCGCTGATTATCATTTCATTTGTTCTATTTGGTGTTTTCAAGAAAGTAAAAATTTATGAAGTATTTGTTGAAGGAGCCAAGGAAGGATTCAATGTCGCTTTGAGAATTATTCCTTATCTAGTTGCCATGCTTGTCGCAATAGGAATATTCAGAGCAGGCGGCGCGATGGAATTTTTAATGATAATTTTATCTCCGGCTACAAACTTAATCGGCTTTCCGGCAG
>JAKAMS010000458.1 GCA_021812745.1 Bacteroidota bacterium
GAACTGCCTAAAGGTGTTGATGAATTTGTAGCAAAGAACCACAAAGGATGGACAATCACAGAAGCCGCAAAAATTGTTGATGCAAAAGGAAAGATTACTTTCGAAGCCCAGATTTCGAAAGACAAATTGAATAAGGATATAATTTTTACTCAAGACGGCAAACCGGTTGTAAAGTGAAAAGCTAAATCCGAAAAAGATGAGAAAGACGAAAAAGAAGAGAAGTAATAATTCGAGCACACTTAATTTTTCTGTAATGCCGGACTAGATCCGGCATCTATTTAAAATAAAGAGCATATAATATGGAGCCACCAAAAGATCAAGATAAAATCCTTGAGTTATTTAAGCAAGGAGTTACTATTCTTGAAAACGCTGTAGCCGGTTTGAGCGACATAGAGTTAGATTACACTCCAGCGAAAGGCGGTTGGACTATAAGGCAGATTATTCATCATATAGCAGACGGTGATGATCTATGGAAAACTTGCATCAAGATTGCATTGGGTAATGAACAAGCTGAATTCACACTTCAGTGGTACTGGGCGCTCCCGCAGACAACGTGGGCTGAATGTTGGAGTTATGAGAAACGCCCTATTGAAATATCAATAGCATTATTGAAAGCAAATAGAGATCATATAATACAATTGTTAGAATATGTAGATGACGGATGGACCAAATCTGTCCAATTTAGAAAGTCCGATGGAGAAATTGAATTACTACCGGTTGGTGCTGTGGTTCAAATCCAATCAGATCATGTTGTCCATCATGTTAAACGGATATTAGAAATCCGTAAAGAGATTTCCAGTACATAACCAATAACTCAATCCCTCCGCAAAAAAGCTGCCGTCATACTTTACTTCAATTTAACATACTATGTAATAATTAGTTATTTTAGAATAATTAAATAACGGTGCCCAGCCTGTTCATGGCGGATAACAGCGGGCAAGTATTAACAAAAATTTTCAAGATGAATTAAGGCATTAAATGAAATTTCTGAAAGATAATTCAACTATTGCAGTTATATTTTCTTTAGTTGTTCTGGTTACACTTTTTTTTAATCTAGTCCTTGATCTACACCCGGCACTAAATCTCTTAAAGTATCTGGAAAATAAAAAATATTATTGGACAATCCCTTCAACGGGAATATTTCTAACCGGATTGTGGCTGTTAGATAGAAGTTTAAGAAGAAAAATAATTAGAGAAAGAACGGAAATGTTTAATGCAACGATACGTACGATTCAAGATATTCTACAAAACTCAACATCATCAATGCAATTATTAATTATGGATATGCATGAAGAAGGTGTACACAAAGGATTAATATCCAAAGCTGAAAAAAACATTGAGGAATTAGACAGAGTAATTAAAACTTTGGTTGCAATTGACCCCAAGACGATTGAATTAAAAGAAATCAACCGGGATTTATCTGTAATAAAGATGAATGAAGAATTTCACAAAGAGAGACAATCCTAGTTCTTATTCTGAAGTTTTCAGACTAATAAAATTATCAAAGATATACCGTATAAGCCTGTAAACATTACAAAATAAAGCCACATCTCAATTCCCAAAAACTTAACAATTCCTTAACACTACCGTAACATTGAGTTAATACTCACACACTATGTTTGGACATCACAAAAAAACAGGAGTAATATTTTTGTATGAAAAAAATTTATAGTGTGTCGTTAATCGTAATCTTGTTCGCGTCAATCGGTCTTGCTCAAACAGCGCCCGAAAAAGTAAAATTCAGCGGATTGATGTTTGGAGATTACTTCTACAATATAAATAACGTAGACGGTAATCTCAGAAATTTGAACGGCTTTCAATTCAGAAGAATTTATTTCACAGCAGATATTTCTGTATCGGATAATTTTGATGCACGCTTCAGAACCGAAACCGATCAGAGCGCTGCTTCAAATACAAGCGGCGGTAAACTTGGCGTAATGGTTAAAGACGCTTATCTAAAATGGAAAGGTATTTTTAGCGGCTCGGATTTGTTTCTCGGAATTTCCCCAACTCCAGCATTTGATATTTCCGAAGGTGCATGGGGTTACCGCGCTTTAGAAAAAACAACTATGGATCTAAATGGAATTGTTCCTTCAAGAGATCTTGGTATTGATCTTAAAGGAAAAATAACAGACAACGGTTCGGTAAATTACTGGTTGAAGATAGCAGATAACAGCGGAAACGCTCCGGAAACAGACAAGTACAAAAGATATTATGCTTTAGTTCAGTTAAAACCCGCAGACGGTTTTCAGGCAACTCTCTATTATGATTTAGCAGTGAAAGCAGATGTTACAGATGCATTCGATAAAAGTACTAAATCAAACAATGCAACAGTTGCAGCATTATTCTTAAACTACCAACAGAAGAGTGATTTTGCACTCGGCTTCGAAGGATTTACAAGAACAATTCTCAACGGTTATAAGACAACAGGCGCATTGATGGATCAGAAATCATTGGGACTTTCATTCTGGGCGTGGGTTTCATTATCGGGAAAATTCAGATTTGTTGCGAGATATGACAGCTACGATCCTAACACAAATCTAGATAGCGACGGTACATCATTACTTTTAGCAGGTCTTGATTACAAGGTTGCAAAAAATGTAAGCATTATTCCGAACATTGAAGTTTTCACTCCTCAAACAGTAAAGAACACAAATGGTTCATCAGACTCGAGCAATTTACAAGGCAGAGTAACTTTTTCATTCACTTTTTAAGTAATAACAAGAATTATAGGAGATAAAAATGAAATTAAGAAATATCATATCAATACTTTTTCTAA
>JAKAMS010000459.1 GCA_021812745.1 Bacteroidota bacterium
CCAATACCTGCGCCCAATGTAATCCGACCTGACCAAATGCATCCGATACGGGGGCATCAATATTTATTTTGTTGTACGGAACCATTCCCGTTAAAACGGCAGAGACAGCTATATACAAAATTGTGCAGAGAATTAGAGAAGTAATGATTCCGATTGGAACATCGCGCTGAGGATTTTTTGCTTCTTCAGCGTGAGTTGAGACAGAATCAAAACCGATATATGCAAAGAAGATCATCGCTGCACCGGCAAGCACACCTACCGGCATACCTCCTAAACCGGTTTCGCCGAAAACAGTCTTACCAAAGAAACTAACACCGGTATAACCATACGGTGCAAATGGTGTCCAGTTAGCAGTGTTGATATACATTGCACCAACTGCAATCACAAACAAAACAATGACAAGTTTAATTCCAACTATTATTGCATTGAATCCCGCACTTTCTCTGATTCCTTTTACAAGAATTGCCGTAATTATTAAAGCAATCATGATGGCAGGAAAATCTATCACCGAGCCTGTCATCCATAGCATTCCGGTATCGGGATTAAAATCGAACGGCGCGCGAGTTAAAGCAAGCGGAAGCTTGACATGCCAAGTGCCGAGAAAATCTTGAAAGTATTGCGACCATCCGTGTGCAACCGTTGCAGATGCAACCGCATATTCCAGAATTAAATCCCAACCAATTATCCACGCCATCATTTCTCCCAGTGTTGCATAAGCGTAAGTATATGCTGAACCGGCAACGGGCACCATAGAAGCAAATTCGGCATAACAGAGAGCGGCAAAAATGCATGCGATTCCCGAAACTGCAAATGAAAGAATTACCGCAGCGCCGGCTTTATCATGCGCAGCAATTCCAGTGAGTACAAAAATTCCTGTTCCTATGATTGCCCCGACACCCAAGCTTGTCAAAGCAACCGGACCAAGAATTCTGCGTAATCTATTTTCCCCATGAAGTTCTTCCAATAGAATGTGCAGCGGTTTCCTGATAAACAGTTTGTTCATTGTTCCTCTATTAATTAGTGAAGAATCCTTTAACAGTTAAAAAACTTCAATCTCTTTAAAAAAACCTCACCGGGAAAAGATCCCAATGAGGTAAATTTTTTGTAGAACAGAAAATCCGTACTTCAGAAAATTACTTCTTTGCTTTTTTGAAAAGCAATTGATAACAACAAAAAAACATTAGTCCGCCAATGAACGAAAAAGCAAGAGCCATAAATACTATTCCGCTAAGCTGTAATCCCATTTTTAATCCTTTTCTTTTTCCAAGCTAAATGAATTAAATAAAGAAATCCAGTGAAAATGATAACCATAAAAATTCTTGATGCCCAAATGTAAGTTAGGTTTTCACCCTCGACTCTTTGAAGCAACAGGATCGGGATAGCATCGTTAATCAGCCACCATATCATAACAATGAACAAAACCAGCGGCGTAATATATTTCATGACGTAAAAGAAAAATCTGGGAATTTTGATATCGCCGCCTTCATTCATTTCCGCCCAGGCTTTTTCAGCGCCAAAGATCCACATGAAAATTATTGTCTCGCCTAGTGCAAATACCACAAGTCCAAATGTACCAGCCCAGTAATCCATCTCATCAAGAAAACCATATTTTAAATAGAATACTACAAGCTGAACAGACACCATAACAACAAATCCTAACAAGAGAACGGATTTTCTTCTGCTCAGTCCGAACTCGTCTTCCAGGAAAGCAATAACTTGCTGACCCATTGCAACAGACGAAGTTATGCCGGCAAAGAACAACAACAAGAACCAGAGGAACCCAAACATTTGACCGAAAGGAATTTTTTCAAACACAAGAGGCATTGAAGCAAAACCAAGATCAAAAGCGCCGCCTTGTGCCATCGCTGTAGTTGTTGCAACGCCAAAGAATGCTACTGCAAGAGGAATTGCAATTGAACCGCCGAGAATAACTTCTGCAAACTCATTTGTAGCGGCAGTTGTTAAACCAGATAGAGCAATATCGTCCTTTGGTTTTAGATAACTCGCATAAGCATGAATCGTTCCCATGCCCACCGAAAGCGTGAAGAAGATTTGTCCCGCAGCGGCTAACCAAATTTTAGGATCGCCAAGTTTTGAAAAATCCGGATTCCAAATAAAACCGAATCCGTTTGCAACTGAATTCTCCGGCACTGCTGGATTTGGAGTTCCCAGTGTTACAACTCTAACAGCAATAATAATTGCAAAAATAAATAGCATGGGCATTGCAATCTTAGCAAGCTTCTCAATTCCTTTTGAAATTCCTTTGTAGAGAACCCAAAAGTTTAACGCGAATGTTATAATCATGAAAACGTATGCTATGGTTATGCCGTCGAAATATTGCGTGGCTTCTCTTCCTTGATAACCGTAAAGAAAAGATTTCATCGCTTCAAAATTTTCCAAGCCGAAATAACTTTTTGTGATCGAAAGGAAGCTGTAACCTAAGGTCCATGACTCGATGTACGTATAGTAAATCAAGATTACCGTTGAGACAAATAATCCTATCGCGCCAAAATATTTTGCTACTCTGTTTTTCCACAGCACATCAAACATACCGGGAGCGCTCCCGTGTCCAAATTTACCGCCATATCTTCCAATGCCCCATTCCATCCACATCAATGGAATTCCTACCACCAGAAAAAAAATGAAGTATGGAATCATAAACGCGCCGCCGCCGTTTGAAGCAGCTTGAACCGGAAAGCGAAGAAAATTTCCTAAACCAATTGCGTTACCGGCAACGGCAAGAATTAAACCGAAGCGGCTGCCCCATTGTTCACGTT
>JAKAMS010000460.1 GCA_021812745.1 Bacteroidota bacterium
ATAACAATAATCATATTGGTGTACCGCTTACAATTTTTAGCGCAGACGAAAAATGCGAAGTGTTAATTCTTGAACAGGGAACAAATCACTTCGGAGAGATTCCTTATTCGGCAAAAATTTCTCTGCCGGATTTTTCTTTAATTACAAACATCGGCGATGCGCACTTAGAATTTTTAAAAAGTAAAGAAGGTATCTTCAAAGAAAAATCCGCCTTATATGATGAAACGATTAAACATGGCGGAACCGTTTTTCTAAATATGGACGATCAAATCATCAGCAAAAAAGCCGGACAGTACAGATCAAAGGTTACTTACGGATTTAATGGAAAAGTTGATGTTAAAGGGAAGATTGTTGGCTACACTGAAGATGGCAGAACGGAAATTCTTATCACTTATAAAGACAAAAAAATAAAAACAGTTCTTCCTCTTTATGGCGAATCAAATGCAAAGAATTTTTTGGCTGCATCAGCAATTGCATTAAAGTTAGGATTGACGCCGAAGCAGATTATAATTGGTGTTAAGAATTTTAAAGCTGTTCATGGCAGATTGGATGTAATGAAGTTCAAAAATGCGGTTCTTATTGATGATACATATAACGCAAGCCCGGCATCGGTTATTTCCGCAATAGAACTTGTAAAAAAAATAAAGACGTTCAAAAAGAAATTGTTTGTTCTCGGTGATATGTATGAACTTGGTAAAAATTCACCGAAGATTCATAAAGAATTGGCAAAATTATTTTCTGCAGACAAAAATTTAACAGTGCTTACAACCGGAAATATGATGAAGCACATGCATTCGGAATTACGGAAGAATAAGGTAAGATCAATTCATTTCTATCTGCGGGAAGCGTTAGCTCTCTACTTGAAATATGAAGAAATTGAAAACTCTGTAATACTTGTAAAAGGATCGCGCGGAATGAAGATGGAAGAATTCGAAAACATTTTGGAGACAAGGTTTGAATAATGTTTTACTATCTCTTTGATTATATAAATAAAATTTTCAGCCCGCCGGGATTCGACGTATTCCGTTATCTGTCGTTCCGCTCGGCTCTTTCTGCAATTACTGCATTGTTGATCTCTTTCATATTTGGTCCAAAGATCATTAACAGATTGAAGAAGAATCAAGTTGATCAGCCGATACGTGAAGAAGGACCTCAGACACATTTGAAGAAAGCCGGCACCCCAACTATGGGCGGACTTATAATTCTTATTTCTGTAATCATTCCGGTTTTAATCTGGAGCGATTTAAAAAGCAGCTATATTCTTCTAGTCCTTTTCGGAACAATTTTCCTGGGCGGCGTTGGCTTTCTTGATGATTATCTAAAAGTTGTGAAGAAACTTCCCAAAGGATTGATTGCTCGTTACAAATTAATGGGACAAATTTTTGTAGGATTGGTTGTCGGTGCGGCAATTTATTATCTGCCGGAATTTTCACAATTCAGCACTCAAACAACATTACCTTTTTTCAAAAACTTAAATTGGGATTTTTCCTATCTATATATACCGTGGGTTGTTTTCATCATAACGGCAATCTCAAACGCCGTAAATCTTACCGATGGCTTGGACGGTCTTGCAATTGGAACAATCATAATAGTAATGATTGCTCTTGCGATTCTTACTTATGTAACCGGAAATGTTATTTACGCCGATTATCTAAACATAATTTATTTACCGGGAAGCGGTGAGCTAACGGTATTTATTGCAGCACTAATTGGCGCCGGACTTGGCTTTTTGTGGTTTAATTTTTATCCGGCTCAAATTTTTATGGGAGACACCGGTTCGCTTGCACTCGGCGGCGCATTTGGTGTAATGATGATTTTGATTAAGAAAGATTTACTTATTCCAATTCTTGGCGGAATTTTTTTCATAGAGACTCTTTCGGTAGTTATTCAACGTCTCTATTTCAAATACACAAAAAAAAGATTTGGCGAAGGAAAAAGAGTTTTTAAAATGGCGCCAATTCATCATCACTTTGAGCAGTTGAATTGGGCAGAACCAAAAATCGTAATCAGGTTTTACATCATCACAATAATTCTTGCAATCGTAAGTTTAGCTTCATTCAAGGTACGGTAGTGAATATCAGCGGAATGAAAATATCGGTAATTGGCGCGGTCAGAAGCGGTGTTGGCGCAGCCAAGCTGGCAAAGAAGCTTGGCGCAATTCCATTTGTAAGCGATAGCGGATCAAAAGAAAAATTACAAAACTCAATTTCAGTTTTTGAATCGGAAGGAATTGCATACGAATGCGGTGCTCATTCGGAAAAGGTTTTTGATTGCGGTTTGATGATTACAAGTCCTGGCGTTCCAACCAATTCCGAAATTCTTAAAACTGCACACGAGAAAAATATTAAAGTGATAAGCGAAGTTGAATTTGCTTCATTGTTCTGTAACGGAAGTATTATAGCCATTACAGGTACTAACGGCAAAACAACTACAACAGCTTTGATGAATCACACTTTGAACGAAAGCGGAATCAAATGTTACTCAGCCGGAAATATAGGTGAAGCGTTTTCTGAAATAGTTCTCGACGTTAAGAAAGATGAATTCGTTGCGCTGGAAACGTCAAGTTTTCAACTGGACTTCATAGATAAGTTCAAACCAAAATTTTCTTTGATACTGAATATTACACCGGATCACCTTGACAGATACAACAATAATTATGATGAATACATTGCCGCTAAAATGTTAGTAGCAAAAAATCAAAATGAAGATGATTTTTTCATTTTCAATGAAGATGATCCAATTATCAAAATAAAATTAGATAATCATAAAGTTCAGA
>JAKAMS010000461.1 GCA_021812745.1 Bacteroidota bacterium
CAAGTATGAAAATTGCATCTCTTCTGGTGAAGCCGGAGAGTTTAAAATATGATGTCGGAATTGATTATATTGGCTTCAAAATTCCAAATAAATTTGTGATTGGATACGGTCTCGATTACGCTCAGAAATATAGAAACCTAAGTTCAATCTATGCATTAAGCGATTAACGGAGAAAGAATTTAAATGCGAGATAACATGAATAAATTGTTCATGGCAGAAGAAAATAACAAACCGGATCAAAACAATAAGAAAAAGGGACCAGGTGTACCTCAGAAACCCGACGGAGATTTTGATTGGGGGAAAATCATAAAAACAGTGTTCAGCTGGGGCGCGGTTATAGTTGCCGCCGTTATTGTTATGCAATTTATGAGAGCTGGTACTGGTACCGGATCGGTTGAAGTTACTTATGATGTTTACAAAGATTTCTTGCTAAACGGTAAGATTAAAGAAGCAAAAATTATAAAAACAGATGCAAGCGATTACCGTTTTGAAGGAACACTCACAGAACCGCAGAAAAAAATGATCAACGGTGCCCCTGTTAATATTTCTGTTTTTACTGTAGTAATTGATCAGACTGACCTTGCGGAACAGAAAAAAGTTTGGGATGAAAAAAATATAAAATACACATATGTAAAAGAATCCAACGAGTGGATGACAATCCTTCTTGGCTTTCTTCCCTGGTTATTAATATTTGCTGTGTGGATTTTCATTTTTAGAAGAATGCAAGGCGGCGGAGCTGGCGGCGGAACTCGCGGTATTTTCAACTTCGGAAAGAGCAAAGCAAAATTAATTTCGGAATCCGCAATCAAAGTAACATTTAAAGATGTTGCAGGTGCGGATGAAGCAAAGCAGGAACTTGAAGAGATCATCGAATTCTTGAAAGAGCCGGGTAAATTCCAAAGACTCGGCGGAAAGATCCCGCGCGGAGTTTTATTATTGGGACCTCCAGGGACAGGTAAAACTTTGCTGGCACGCGCTGTTGCAGGTGAAGCAGGCGTTCCATTCTTTTCTATCAGTGGCGCGGATTTCGTTGAGATGTTTGTTGGTGTAGGCGCCAGCCGTGTGAGAGATTTATTTGAGCAGGGAAAGAAAAGCGCTCCATGTATAATTTTTATTGATGAGATTGATGCTGTGGGAAGGCACCGCGGTGCCGGATTAGGCGGCGGGCATGATGAGCGTGAACAGACATTGAATCAACTGTTGGTTGAAATGGATGGATTCGAACAGAACAGCGGCGTAATTATTATCGCAGCTACAAACAGACCTGACGTGCTTGATCCTGCATTGTTACGTCCGGGACGATTTGACCGCCAAGTTGTTGTTGACCGCCCCGATGTTAAAGGTCGTGAAGGTATATTCAAAGTTCATACAAGAAAAATTCCTCTTGCTGTTGATGTTGATCTTGAAGTGTTAGCAAAAGGGACTCCGGGACTTGCCGGCGCTGAGATTGCTAATCTAGCAAACGAAGCCGCTCTGCTTGCAGCTCGCAAAAACAAGAAAAATGTTTCAATGGATGATTTTGAAGAAGCTAAAGATAAAGTAATGATGGGAACGGAGCGGAAAAGTCTAATCATCTCCGAAGATGAAAAGAAAATTACCGCTTATCATGAAATCGGTCATGTTCTTGTTGCAAAGATGATACCCGAAGCCGATCCGGTTCATAAAGTTACAATTATTCCTCGCGGACGCGCGCTCGGTGTTACAACTTATTTGCCGGTTGATGAAAAACATACTTACTCAAAAAATTATCTTGAAGCTATGATAACGTATGCGCTCGGCGGACGCGCTGCAGAGAAATTAGTCTTCAACCGTTTTACAACAGGAGCTGGGAACGATATAGAAAAATCTACCAGCATTGCACGCAAAATGATTTGTGAATGGGGAATGAGCGATAAACTTGGTCCTATTGCGTATGGTGCTAAAGAAGAAGAAATTTTCTTAGGGCGGGAAATTACTAAGCATAAAGATTTCAGCGAGCAGACTGCACAGGATATAGATTCTGAGTTGAAAAAAATAGTGATGAATGGAATGGACCGTGCGGAGAAAATTCTTTCGGAAAATATTGATCTGCTTCATAGACTATCTAAAGAATTATTAGACCGTGAAATTCTTGATGGAGAAGAGATTGATAAAATAATGCGCGGAGAAGAGCTTCCGCCTATGAAACGTAACGGTGCTGATTCTGTGAAAGAATTGGAAAATGATATTCCGGATCACGTTCAGCAGTTGTTGGAAGAGAAGAAAAAAAGAGAACCTGTTAAGACTCCTGAAAAAAATGACAGCAACTGACAGAGCAACTATAGATTATAAAAGTGAAGTTTTACGAAAACTTATTCACCTTTTTTCTCTTTCTATTCCCACCATATATTACTTTATTACAAGGGAATTAGCATTAACAATTCTAATTCCCTTAACAGTTTTCTCGCTTCTTATTGACTACGGAAGATATTATCACGAGGCCCTATCAAAACTTGTAGATAAAATTTTCGGATTCATTATGCGAAAGCATGAGAAAGATTCGAAGAAAAAAAACCTTAACGGCGCTACTTATGTTCTGCTCTCAGCAGTAATAGTAATTTTAATTTTCCCAAAAGTGTTTGTTGTTACCGCTTTTGCGGTTCTAATTATTGGCGATATGTCAGCTGCTCTTATCGGAAGAAAGTTCGGAAAAACAAAATTCTTATTCAAAAGTTTACAAGGAACAGCAGCATTCTTTTTCTTTTCTTGTATTGTTGTTTTGTTTACTCCTAAAATTGAAGGAAGTATAACTG
>JAKAMS010000038.1 GCA_021812745.1 Bacteroidota bacterium
TCCTTCTTCGGAAGCAATCGGTTACGGTAAAAGTTCGATGATGTGGAATATGCTGCGCGATCTTGTGGGAGATGAATCATTTATTAAAAGTTTTCAGAAATTTTATCGTGATAATAAATTCAAAGCCGCTTCTTATGATGATATCCGTATTGCATTCGAAAGCGTAACAGGCAAAGATCTGAAATCGTTCTTTGACCAATGGGTAAACAGAAAGGGTGCGCCGGAATTAAGTGTGTCAAATGTGAAATGCGAAAAGAAAGAGAACGGGTATGTACTTGGATTTACTCTAAAGCAGCTTCAAAATGATGACGCGTTTGTTCTCGATGTTCCGGTAGCGGTCTCGTTTGCTAAATCATCTGTAATTAAAACTGTTTCAATGACTTCTAAAGAACAAAATTATGAATTCACTTTTTCTGAAAATCCGCTCTTAGTTCAAATTGATCCGCAATTCAATTTATTTAGAAAACTTAACTACAATGAAATTCCGCCGTCGCTTTCAAAAATATTTGGTGCAGACGACTTGCTTATTTTGCTTCCGTCCGAAGCTTCAAAAGAAAAACTTGACTCGTACAAAGAATTGGCGAAAATCTGGTCTGATGATAAGACAAAAAAAATTGAAGTTTCTCTCGACAGCAAATATGAAAAACTTCCGGCTGATAAGAACATCTGGATTTTCGGAATGGAGAATAAGTTTACCAAAATTATAAATGAAGGATTAAAAGCTTACGGAAGTGAAATTAAAAATGATGCGGTATCATTCGGCAAGAGTTCGTTTCCGGTAAATAATAATAGTTTTATCATTTCGGTCCGTCATCCGGAAAATCCAAATAATGTGCTGGTTTATTTATCAAATGAAAATAAAGAAGCTGTTGAAGGTCTTGCTAAAAAGCTGCCTCATTACGGAAAATACAGCTACCTGGTATTCGAAGGAAATGAACCGACAAACATTGGAAAGGGAGAATGGAGTTCTGTTAATTCTCCGCTTATGGCAAAAGTTGTTACACAAGGAGCTGATAATAATTATGATGCTCTGCCTGAATTGCCAAAACGTAAAGCGTTGGCAATGCTGACTCCGGTTTTTTCTTCAGAAAGAATGTTGAAAACCGTTAAATATCTGGCAAGTGAAGAGTTAGCCGGAAGAGCTCCTGGTTCTCCGGGCATTAATAAAGCAGCAGACTATATTGTTGAAAAATTTAAAAGTGCCGGACTTCTTCCGGGCGCAGATGACGGAACATATTTCCAGAAGTGGGATGAAGTAGTTGACGCCAATGGAACTAAAGCACAGGTTAAGAACATTATAGGAATTATTCCGGGCACGAATCCAAATCTTAAAGATGAATCGGTTATTGTTTGTGCTCATTACGATCATCTTGGTTTAGGATGGCCAGGTGCTAACAAAGGGAATGAAGGAAAGATTCATCCGGGAGCGGACGATAATGCAAGCGGTGTCTCTGTTATTCTTGAACTTGCCGAACTGCTTGGAAAAACTTTGAAGCCGCAGAGAACTATAATATTTGTAGCGTTCACTTCTGAAGAGAGCGGACTTCTGGGATCAAAATATTACGTTCAAAATATGAAACGGTTTCCGGCAAAGAAAGTTATCGGCGTACTCAACTTTGATACGGTTGGCCGGTTAGGCAATAATAAATTACTTGTGCTTGGTGCGTCAAGCGCCCGCGAGTGGAGATTCATTTTCATGGGTGCAAGTTATGTTACCGGAGTTGAATCTGATATAGTAACCCAGGATCTGGATGCAAGCGATCAAAAAAGTTTTCTTGCTGTGGGTGTTCCGGGCGTGCAATTTTTCTCGGGTGCTAACAGCGATTATCATAAACCTTCAGACACGGCAGATAAGATTGACGGAGCCGGTTTGATTAAAGTTGCCGCATTTGCTCAGGAAGGATTGTTGTATCTGGCAGACAGAATTGAACCTCTGACATTTCTGGGACAGGTTGCTGTTGAGACAAAGAAACCGGCAGCTTCCGGCGAAAGAAAAGTATCAACAGGCAGTGTTCCCGATTTTACATTTTCGGGTGAAGGTGTAAAGATTGCCGACCTCGCTCCGGAGTCACCGGCTGCAAAAGCAGGTTTGCAAAAGGGAGATGTTATAATAAAACTTGGTCAGTTCATGGTTAAAAATCTGCGGGATTATTCCGATGCATTAAAAACTTTTGAACCTGGCAATGTTGTTGATCTTATTTATTTACGGGATGGTAAAGAGAATAGCACAAAAATCGAATTGATGTCCAAGTAATAAATAAACGAATAAAAATTATTTCTTCGGAGATAAAATGTCATTCAATCTTTCAAGAATCGTTCTTGGGTTCTGGCGCGCGCGCGAATGGAATTATACGATTCAGCAACTTAACACGCTAGTCTCTCAATCAATTGAATTGGGTGTAACATCATTTGACCATGCCGATATATATGGTAATTACGAATGCGAAACAATCTTCGGAAATATTCTGAAAGATAATTCTTCTATTAGAGAGAAGATTCAAATTGTTACAAAGTGCGGAATAAAATTGTTGTCGCCGCAATTCCCGGAAACTCAAATAAAGCACTATGATACTGGCAAGGAACATATTATTAAGTCGGTTAATAACTCACTAAAAAATCTGAATACGGATTACATTGATCTGTTGCTCATTCACCGTCCTGATCCGTTTATGAATGCAGACGAAACCGCGGAAGCTTTTTATGAATTAAAAAAAATGGGAAAGGTGCTTCATTTCGGTGTATCAAACTTTTTACCGCACCAATTTTCGATGCTACAATCGCGGTTAGATTTTCCTCTCTCCACAAATCAAATAGAAGTCTCGGTATTATGCATAGAACATTTTGAAAATGGCAATGTTGATTATCTTCAAGAGAAACGCGTTGCACCTATGGTTTGGTCGCCATTTGCTGGCGGCAGGATATTCTGGGAAAATAGCGATCAAGCAATTCGTGTTAGAAATATATTGAATGAGTTTGCGGTTAAATATCAAACCGGAATTGATGCCATTGCAAATGCCTGGCTGTTGGTTCATCCGGTAAATTTTATTATTGTTCTCGGTACGGGTAAAATTGAGCGGGTTAAATCGGCACTTAAAGGCATGGAGATAAAATTAACACGAGAAGAATGGTTTAAGATTTGGATTGCATCGAAAGGAAATGAAGTGCCGTAAATTCCCACTTTGTTTTTTAGATAAAACAAAAACGGTGATTATGCTAAATCTTTTACAATGACAATCTTTTTAGAATTATAAATCTTGACCGATGACTTTTAATTCTAACATTGCCTAAGAACCGATTCTTCAAGAACCGTTGAATTTTATAAATGAGCGGTTGCTAAATGAAGATTATAATTAATGAGCAAAGATTATAAAATTTATTGCAATGTCTCTTAGGCAATTGTAACTTTCATATAAAGTATCGTTAAAAATTTTATGGTAAAGAAAAATGAGAAAAATATTTTTGTTCATTTTGCTAATGTTAATTGTAATCAATTCAATCAGTGCTATGGCGGAAGAAGATAGATCAAATAACCAAAAAGAAATTAAAAACGGGTGGAAGTTTCGTCAAGCTGACAGCGATAAATGGTATCCGGCAAAAGTGCCGGGCTGTGTTCACACCGATCTTCTGGATAACGCACTAATCAAAGATCCATTTTACCGCACTAATGAAAAAGATCTTCAATGGATAGACAAAGTTGATTGGGAATATGAAACTACTATAAACTTGGAAGATTCATTTCTCAAAAACGAAAATATTGAAATCGTTTGCGATGGATTGGATACTTACGCCGATGTTTTTCTGAATGGTAAAAAAATTATATCGGCAGACAACATGTTCCGCCAATGGAAAGCAAATTGCAAATCATTCCTTGTGCCTGGCGAAAATAAATTGCGGATCTATTTTCATTCTCCAATAAAAATTGATTTGCCGAAATTTGATAGCTTACCGTATGCATTACCGGCATCGAACGATCAAAGTGAAAATGGACTGTTGGGTAAAAAGCAGGTAAGTATCTTTGCACGTAAGGCGCCGTATCACTATGGGTGGGATTGGGGTCCGCGTTTTGTAACATCCGGAATTTGGCGTCCAATATTTCTTAAAGCGTGGAATAGCGCAACAATTGAAAGTATTCAGTTTATTCAAAACAGTTTAAGTAAAGATCTCGCTGCAATCACGGCAAAACTTACAATCCAATCGAATGTAAATGACCATGTAATTCTAAAAATCAAAAATGGCGATGATGAATCGGTTAATAAATCCATTCACTTGAAAAAAGGATTGAACGAGATTACTGCTTCATTTCAAATTGTGAATCCTAAGTTCTGGTGGCCTAATGGTCTAGGCGAACCAAATCTTTATTACTTCGAAACTTCAATCCAAAAAGGTGATAATGAAATTGATAAGATTTACGGAAATATTGGTCTGCGCACAATAGAAGTCATTCAAGATCAAGATTCAGTTGGAAGAAGTTTTTATCTCAAGGTAAACGGTAAACCAGTTTTTATGAAAGGCGCTAATTACATACCGAGCGATATTTTTCTGCCGAGAGTTACCAGAGCAGATTACGAAGCTATTATCAAATCTGCAGTTGATGCTAATATGAATATGCTTAGAGTCTGGGGAGGCGGAATTTATGAGAATGATATTTTTTATGATTTATGTGATAGGAATGGAATTCTTCTTTGGCAGGATTTTATGTTTGCTTGCAGTATGTATCCGGGAGATGAACATTTTCTAGAGAATGTTAGACATGAAGTGATTGATAACGTTAAGCGGCTTCGCAATCATCCATCCATTGCTCTTTGGTGCGGCAATAATGAAATAGAAGATGCGTGGAATCGTTGGGGATGGAAAGAAACAATACCAGAGAAGTATCATAAAGAAGTATATAATGCTTATTCCGAACTCTTCTTGAATATCATTCCTTCAGTAGTAAAAGAATATGACGGAACAAGATTTTACTGGCCATCATCACCAAGTTCGGATTTTGGAAGACCATCGAATAAAGAATCCGGTGATTTTCATTATTGGGGAGTGTGGCATGGTAAAGAACCATTCGAAGCTTTCCAAAACAATGCCGGAAGATTTATTAGCGAGTATGGTTTTCAATCCTTTCCGGAATTTAAAACTGTGAAATCTTACACCAAACCTGAAGATTGGAATATTGAATCCGAAGTAATGATGTCTCATCAGCGGAGCGGTATCGGAAATTTAAGAATCCGGGATTACCTGAACATGTATTACAAAACTCCGAAAGATTTCGAATCATTTTTATATGTAGGACAGGTTCTGCAAGCATACGGAATAAAGCAGGCAATAGAAACACACAGAAGAAACATGCCGTATTGTATGGGTTCGCTTTTTTGGCAGATAGATGATTGTTGGCCTGTGGCTTCATGGTCCAGCATAGATTATTATAAAAGGTGGAAAGCGGCTCAATATGCCGCAAAAAAATCTTATGAACAGATAATGATTTCGCCGGAAATTAAGAACGATAATCTCAATTTCTTTATTGTCTCTGATAAACTAGAACCTGTAACCGCGGATCTGAACATTCGGGCTATAGATTTCAACGGGAAAGAATTATTTAGCAAATCATTACCGGTGAATATTGAAGCCAACGGAAGCCAATCATATTTAACGCTGAGCAAGAAAGAATTATCTGGCGGCGAACTTGAAAATAAAATTGCAATAATTGCGCGGATAGTTGATGGAAAAGAACTACTAAGCGAGAACATAATCTATCTGAAGCATCCTAAAGATTTGTTTCTGGAAAAGCCGGAAATTAAAATAAACATTGTAAAAAATTACGGTGGATATGAAATCGAAATGAATACCAACAAATTAGCTAAAGATGTTTATCTAAGTATGGATCAGGATGGCTTTTTCACGGATAATTATTTCGATTTGCTGCCCGGCGTAACAAAAAAGATTGAAATTAAAACGCAGAATGAAATTCTCGATCTGAAAAGCAAAATTAAAATTGTCAGTCTCATTGACAGTTTTGATTAGAGACAGATGAAACAAATATGTCTAACTACTAACGATTTGTTAAAGAAATAATTGCGTTAAAGAGTAAGCTCTCATAATTTTATTATTGAGATAAGTGAAAATCGTGCATGTCTTCCTTAAATCAACTAAAAGTAAAAATTGAAGTCCGGAGTTCAAGATGAAAAAAATACTTAAGCTAAGTTCACTATTTATTCTGCTCTTGGTATCCACGGTATACTCTATGTCTAATAATGAGGTTTTACAAATGATCGAGAAAAAATTATTCGGAAAACTATCCGATGGCAGCGAAATATTTGCTTATACTCTTAAAAATCAAAATGGAATGACTGCCGAAATTATTAACTACGGCGCTATTGTTGTTTCTTTAACAGCGCCCGATAGGAATGGCAAGTTTGAAGATATTGTACTTGGCTACGATAATATTGATTCTTACGTTAAAGATAATAATTACTTCGGAGCTATTGTTGGCAGGTATGGGAACAGAATTGGTAAAGGCAAATTTATGCTGGAAGGGAAAGACTACCAGCTTACAATTAATAACGGTGAAAATCATTTACATGGAGGCAAAGCCGGATTTAGTAAAAAAGTTTGGAGCGCAGAACCAATAGAAAGTGCAAACGATCCGGCATTAAGACTTACTTATGTTAGTAAAGATGGAGAAGAAGGATATCCCGGAACGGTTACAATCACAGTTGTTTACACTCTTACCAAGAATAATGAATTAAAAATTGAATATACCGGCACAACGGATAAAACTACAATTTTCAATCCGACCCATCACTCATATTTTAATTTAAGCGGGAATATGAACACTACCATTCTTGACCATGAATTGTGGATCAATGCCGATAAAATTACTCCGGTTGATAATAGTTTAATTACCACAGGCGAGTTTGCGGATGTTGCGAATACACCAATGGATTTCCGCTCGCCCAAAAAAGTCGGGAAGGATATCAATGCAGATTTTGAACAGTTAAAATTTGGATTAGGTTACGACCATAATTGGGTTATTAATGGTTATAATAAAAAAGTAAATAAAATTGCCAGTCTTTACGAAGCCGGTTCCGGAAGATTTATGGAGGTGTATTCCAATCAACCAGGTGTGCAATTTTATAGCGGAAACTTTTTGGATGGAACTGCCACAGGCAAGAAGGGAGTCAAATATCAGCATAGAAGCGCATTATGTCTCGAAGCTCAATGTTTCCCAGATTCTCCTAACAAACCTCAATTTCCTTCTGTCATATTAAAACCAGGCGAGGTTTATCAACAAACCACTATTTATAAATTTTCAACGAAGTAATTCCTTTTACGAAAAACAAATTTTTTTAATAGTAATAGAGAATTAGTGATTCTAGGAGAAAGCTCGAAAGGAATTTCGAGCTTTCTTTTTATATAAATTTTATTTGAAATAACGTCTGAAACGACAAAAATTATTTTTGTAACGGCAGATTATTATTCCTTAAAATTAAACTAAGTCTTCTTTTCTCCGATAATAATAATCAGATAGAAACCGCTTGGTCACATCCTCCAATATAAGATCAATGGGGTAGTCTTTATTCATCAGAAAAAATCGAGTAGTGCTAAGTGGGCAAATCAATTCCAATAGAGATGATTGAAGATGGAATGACGCTAGCGGAGTCCATTAAGAATAAATATGGACAAATAATGCTTGCCGAAAAAGTAAAGTTGGATTTCAAGCAAAAAAAAATGTTAAAGCTTTGGGGAATAACCTCTGTTGTAATAGTGTCAAATGATGACGCACAAGAACAAACCTTTTACAATCCGGATGTAATTGAGAAAGAAAAAAAATGTTAGCTGAGAAAATTTTATGGAATGTAAGTAATCCATTTGATGAGGAGATTTATCAACTTGCTCTTGAAAGTATTCTTGAAACACATTTCTCTTGAGAAATAATGATCTTAATTGATAATATAATAAGCAAAATAAGTACCCTTCCTACTTTACCGACGGTGTATTCAAAATTAACTGAGGCAATTGAAGATCCCAACAATACAGTAGAGCAGATTTCAAAAATTATTTCTGCTGACCAAGCCTCAGTATTTAAAATTCTAAAAATTGTTAACTCGCCATTTTATGGTTTCCGCGGTAAGATTGATACAATTTCTCAAGCCATATTTTATCTTGGGTTTAACGAAGTACGTAATATTGTACTTGCTCTCTCTGTAATAAATTTGTTTTCTAAAGAATCTTCATTAAAAGATTATAGCCCTATTGATCTTTGGTCTCACTCGATTGGTGTTGGAATATTAGCAAGGGCTATTGGTGCAGCCGTAAAAGAAAAAAATCTGGAAAATTATTTTGTTGCCGGAATTTTTCATGATATAGGCAAATTAATTTTCATGGAATACGCTGCTCAAGATTATCAAAGAGCATTTGATATAGCAAAGACAAAAAAAATAACAATATCAGAGGCAGAATTAGAAATATTCGGTGTTGATCATGCAGCTGCCGGTTCTCTCTTAGCAGAAAAATGGAAACTTCCTCCTTCAATTCAAAAGACAGTTAGGCATCATCATGATTTTAACGGAAGTGAAATAAATAATTTAATCTTAGGATCAATTTATATAGCTGATATTTATGCTAGCGCAATGGGACTAGGTCGTGATGGAAGTGTAATTATATCCCGCCCAAATGAAATAGTATGGAATACCATTAAACTTCAGCCCGGTTACATAAAATCAATCAGCAAAAAAATAAGAGAAGATTATAATCACACAATTAAGATTATACTCGTAGACTGATAATGAATACTTCAACCGGAAATATTGCAATTGAAGAAGAGCTAAAGAGAATTTCGAAATTCTATTATTCTACGTTTGAGAAAAGATCAAGAATTGAAGTCATTGATGCAGGCTTGAAAATTTACAAAGATTATTTCGACTGCACTAACATCTCTCTCTTTATACTAAACAAAGATACATTTGAATTCAATCATTTTGCTTCACTTAAAAATGATGAAGAATCGGCTACCATTCTCTTCGAAATATTGAGTGATAAAGGCGGAATTGCGGCGTCTCTCGAAGCAGGAGAGGTAACCTTCTTCTCAATTCAAGATCACAATTTCAATTACTCGTATTTTTATATAATACCATTGATTGGGACATTCGGTGTACTTGGAATTGTAGTTGCCGAGATGAAAGGAAATCAACTTATTGATGATGTTCGAAAACTTTTTGTTACAAATTATTCGAACATCTTTTCTCTCATTCTCGAAAACCACAACATGATAGTTGAACTGCAAACGGAAAAAGAGAAAACCGAAGAACGCCGTCGGCTAAATCAGACGGTGAATATTCAAAGTTCCAAAGACTTGAAAAATATATTGGATAAAGTTCAAGTCGGTATAATACTTGTCAATGTTTTAGACAAGAAAATAGTTGATGTAAATGAAATGGCTGCTACTATGATCGGAGCCAATAAAGAATACCTTATAGATCAAGAAATCAATAAATATTTATACTCACTGAGCCCGCAGAATAAGTCGAATGAAATTATTGAAAACCAGGATGGATTACTTAAAAAAGAAAACGGTGTTCTGATTTCAATTCTGAGAAAAAGTTCGCTGGTTGAAATTAACGATGAAGAATTTTATCTGGAAAGTTTCATAGATATAACACATCGAAAGAAAATGGAAGATGAACTTCAAAAATCTCATTTCAAGTTAGAACAGCGTGTTGAAGAAAGGACCAATGAACTCCGCAAAATTAATGTTGAGCTAAATCAAGAAATTGATAAAAGGATTGAAGCCGAGTTTCGTCTTGTAATCTCTAAGGAAAAAGCGGAGGAATCAAATAGAATAAAGACTGCATTGCTCGCAAATTTGAGTCATGAGTTTAGAACTCCTCTAATAAGCATTTTGGGGTTTTCCGAAGTTTTAGCGATGGAACTTGAAGACGGCGGACAGAAAGAGATGACCAAAGACATTATGAGTGCCGGTCAAAGATTATTAAAAACTTTGGACGGCGTACTGCATCTCTCTCAATTACAGACTAACACTTATCCTATCAACTTTGTAGAAACAGAAATAACTGGATTGATAAAAGAAATTTCAACTGGATTCATCCCCAAATTCCGGGAGAAGAATCTAATATTTAAGATAAATATAGAAACTGAAGAAATTTATCTTGTTACAGATCCGGATCTTTTATCTATCGCTGTTAAAAATATTTTAGATAACGCCCTAAAATATACAGAATATGGAGAGGTAAATTTAAATATGCAAATTACTCCGAGTGGCGAAAACAAAGTAGTATCAATTTCAATAAGGGATAGCGGCATAGGCGTAGCAGAAAAAGATCATGATGTTATTTTCGAAGAATTCAGGCAAACTGACGAAGGTTACAAAAGAAATTATGAAGGATGCGGCTTAGGGTTAACTCTCGCTAAAAGAATGATTGAATTAATAGACGGAACAATTCAATTAGAAAGCAGTATTGGTAAGGGTTCAACTTTTACTATTCAGTTCGCATCTTAAAACACTTTCACCGGTTACATCTTCATTTTATTAGTTAACTAACAACTGCTTCTACATTTTTTTTGACAAAAGTGAAACTATTCCTATATCTCGACTGTTCAAGTAAAACAGTCGAAAGGATGAAGTATGATTTCTGAAAAACTTTCAAAAGAGAAAGAAAACGCAATAATTGACGCAGCTAGAAAGCGATTTGCTCATTACGGCTTTTCTAAAGTTACAATGGAGGAGATAGCCGGCGATGTGGAGATGGGAAAAGCTTCTCTTTACTATTATTTCCCTACTAAGGAAGATCTTTTCCGTACCGTTATTTTCCAGGAGCAGAACGAACTAAAAAAAAATATCGAACTGATATTAGAAAAACCGAAATGTGCGTCTGAAAAGCTTAATGAATATGTTGAGCAAAGAATGAAATTCTTCAGAATCTTAATAAACCTTGGGACACTAAGTGTTCACTCTTATTTTGATACAAAATCGGTGTTCAAAAAATTATTTCTGGATTTTGAACTGGTCGAATTGGATTTAATTAAAAAAATTATTGATGAAGGAAAATTGAAAAATGAATTCAATTCCGATTTACCGGAAGATATCGCTCTGATCTTTCTTCACATATTGCAGGGTTTGCGATGCAGGGTTCTTCGATGGGCGAAGGGACAGAGTCTTGATGATGAAACACATAAAATTTTACAGAATGAAATGAAAACTGCAACTAACTTTTTTATTCATGGTATTGAAAACAAGTAATTAAAAAAAATTATAAAGGAAAATGTAAATGGCACAAAGCGAAGATTTAAAAGATAAAATTAAGATGGAATCAAAAACAGCCCCTTCTGGCAATGGAAACGATGAAAGTATTGATGATGTCCCTTTGTTCAAAAAGAAGCGTATGATTATTCCACTTCTTCTATTGTTAACCGCAGCAGCAATAGGGGGATATTTATGGTATATGAATATGCAGGATTTTGTTTCAACAGATGATGCCTATGTTGACGCTAATAGTGTCTCTATTAGCACAAAGATGCTTGGCAGAATTAATTTTCTTGGAACTGATGAAGGCGATACTGTAAAAGCAGGACAGGTTATTGTAAAGCTTGATGAGAGCGACCTCCGCGCGCAGGAAGTCTCGGCAAAAGCCGGGCTTGCGTTGGTCCAGAACAGTATTCCGCTTGCTGAAGTAAAATTAAACCGTGCACAGGATGATTTTAGCCGAGGAGAAAAAGAATTCAAAAATGGTATAATTACCAAAGAACAATACGATCATTTGCAGAATGCTTTAGAGATGGCAAAAGCCGAATATAATATTGAGCTTTCAAAAATTCCTACTGCCAAAAGCCAAATCGGTGTAATTGAATCTCAATTAAATAACACAATAATTACAGCTCCCATGGATGGCGTTGTTGCAAAACGTTGGCTGCTTACCGGTGATGTAGTCCAGCCCGGACAGCCGATATTCACAATTTATGATTTAAAAAATCTATGGATTACAGCAAATCTTGAAGAGACAAAGCTTACACATATCCGGTTAGGTGAGCAGGTGGAAATTGATGTTGATTCTTATCCGGATATAAAATTTCATGGTAAAGTTATTGAAATAGGAAATTACACTGCGTCGGAGTTTTCTTTAATTCCGCCAAATAATGCTTCCGGAAATTTTACAAAAGTTACGCAGCGTGTACCTGTAAAAATTTCAATTGAAGA
>JAKAMS010000462.1 GCA_021812745.1 Bacteroidota bacterium
GCATATCTACACGCTCTCTTGATAGAAACTCTCTCTTTTCGTTACGTACTACTACTTGATTGTTTTTTACGGTTATTAATATATAATCTTTTCCTTTTTCAAGTGCGGCTTGCAAATCTGCAACGCTTATTGTAAGAGAACCGATGACTTTGCCGAATAAGATATTCGCTTCTTTTTTATCAAACATTTTTCCCACAACGCCTAATTTGCCTTGTGCGTTAGATATTGAAGCAAACATTAATACAAGTATAAAGGTAGAGAAAGATAATAGTAGTAGTTTTTTCATACGAACTCCTGGCTGAGTTGTTATTAAATATTACCATATACTGATGATTATGGCTTTTGTAATATAGGTATTTACAACTTTTCTGCAAATTAATTTTAAAAAAATCCGGAGATTTGAGTTTTACAGTAGGGGCACTTATTTCCAATAACATTATTGGTTAATACAGAGTGCCAATCCCGTGTTATTAAACTTTTGTGGCAATTCGGGCAATACGTATTCTGCGCGGTTTTATCACGAATATTTCCAACGTAGCAATATTTAATACCCAAATCTAGCGCTATCTTTCGCGCATTTATTAATGTTGCGGCGGGAGTATGTGATTTATCAATCACCTTAAAATCTGGATGAAACGCCGTGAAGTGAATAGGAACTTCATCCCCTAGGTTATTCAGAATCCATTCACACATTTGTTTAGTTTCTTCTTCGGAATCATTTTCACCGGGAATCATCAAATTAGTTATTTCAAACCAAACATTAGTTTCTTTTTTAAGCCAGACGAGTGTATCTAATACATCAGAGAGATGCGAAGAAGTTAATTTGCGATAAAAATTTTCTGTGAACGCTTTCAGATCAACATTAGCGGCATCAATATATTTATAGATATCTTTTCGGGCTTCTTTATCAACGTAACCGGAGGTTACCATAACGGATTTAATACCTTCTTCGCGGGCAAGTTTTGAGATATCAATTACATATTCGCCAAAAATTACCGGGTCATTATATGTGTAAGCGATTGAAGGAACTCTCTGCTTTTTAGCAAGAGCAACAACATCTTCGGGAGAGGCGGAAAGTGAACGGACGCTGTCAATTTTTGATTTAGAGATAGACCAATTTTGACAAAACTTACAGCCAAGGTTACATCCGGCTGTTCCAAAACTTAGTATTTCAGTGCCAGGCAGAAAATGATTGAGCGGTTTCTTCTCAATCGGATCTATTGCAAATCCGGTTGGCTTGCCATAACCGAGAGAGTAGAGTTTGCCGTCAATGTTCTGGCGTATGTAACAAAAACCCGCTTGTCCTTCACCGATAGTACAATAACGCGGACAAAGCGTACAAAGAATTTTTCCGTTCTCTGCTTTTTCCCACCAAAGTGCGGAATGATATTTTTCTGTTTGTAAACTCATATCTAATCAAATCAAAAAACCCCATCAAATTACTTCAAAGCGAATCCAATTTTCGCGAACATTTTTAATTTTTAGTCCGCCTTCAGTAAAAATTATTAAATCACCCGGTGCAACAATTCTTTCATCAAGAACCTGTTTCCTTACAATTTCAGCGGCGGTATTTCTATTGCTAATATCTTTGCAGTACAATGATAACACTCCCCATTTAAGCGATAGTTTATTCATGGTGTCAAAACTATCCGACACAGCAATAATCATTGCCTGCGGTCTAAATTTTGAAAGGCTATTCGGAGTATTTCCTTTGGCTGTAAATGCTACTATTGCTGTTGCTTTAATCTGTTTAGCAATAGAACAGATTCCTTTGTTCATCGAATCGAATAAATTTTCCTCAATAAATTCAGGTTGTGTAAAATTTATCTCTCTATCAAATTCGTAAGCGAGTTCGGCATTAAGAATTATCTCCCTCATCAATTTTACTGCTTGTACGGGAAATTTTCCAACCGAAGTTTCTGCACTTAGCATCACAACATCAGTTCCGTCCCAAACAGCGTTTGCAACATCGGATGCTTCCGCTCTTGTTGGAACTGGATTACTAACCATAGATTCGAGCATCTGAGTAGCTGTTATCACAAGTTTCCCAAGTTCGTTGCATCTTTTAATTATTCTTTTCTGAATGATCGGCACATCGTACGGTTTTAATTCAACACCAAGATCGCCGCGAGCAACCATTATTCCATCGGCGGCATTTAGGATGGTTTCAAAATTTGTAACTGCTTCCGGTTTTTCAATTTTTGCAATTATCGGTTTATCAAAACCGCGTTCTTGTAACCACTTTCTCAAATCATAAATATCGGATGCTTTTCTAACGAAAGAGAGAGCTATAAAGTCAACACGATGTTTCAACGCAAATTCAAGATTGGTTAAATCTAATTCTGTGACTGATGGTGAACTTAATTTCATTCCGGGAAGGTTCATTCCCTTTTTGGGTCTCAAAATTCCGCCGTTAATAACTTCGCATATTACGGATGTTTTGGTTTTCGAAATGACTTTTAAATTTATCAGTCCGTCATCTATCAGAATTTTATCTCCAACTTCCGCATCTACAGGTAAGTGAGAATATGAAGTGGAAATCTTTTGCTCTGTTCCAGTTATTTCCTCGGTTGTTATCTCGATTTTTTTTCCGTCAAATATTTCAATTTCTGGTTTCTCTAACTCACCGATTCTAATTTTGGGACCTTGTAAATCAATAAGAATAGGGATCGGAAGTGATTTAGAAATGCACAATTCATTTATGGAGTTAAAAACTTTTTCAAAATAGTCCAAATTGCCATGAGAAAAATTAAGTCTGAACGCATTACA
>JAKAMS010000039.1 GCA_021812745.1 Bacteroidota bacterium
TCAGAAGTTCAGGAACAACTATTTTATTTGACGGCTATATGACTTTATATGATGAAGAGCTTGAAGACAAAGATGATCAAAATGGAAATGGTTTATTAATTCCGGCCGGATTAGAAATAAATCAAAAAATGGCGTTAAAAGAACTTAATCCAAATCAGCATTTTACAAAACCTCCACCGCGTTTTACCGAAAGTTCTTTGATCAAAGAATTAGAAAGTAACGGAATAGGGCGTCCCAGCACTTATGCGATGATTATGGGAACCATAATAGACAGGAAATATGTTGAACAGGTAGATCGTAAAATGATTCCGACAGAACTCGGTAAAAAAGTGAACACAATTTTGGTGAAAAATTTTTCTAATATCTTTAATGTGAACTTTACCGCACAAATGGAAGAAGAACTCGATTCGATCGCCGAAGGAGAAATTGGTTATTTAAAAGTTTTGAATGACTTTTATGAACCGTTCTCTAAAACTTTGAAGGAAGTTGAAGCAAATCTCGAAAAAATTAAGTGCGATAAATGCGGCTCCGATATGGATATTAAAATGGGGCGGTTTGGGAAATATTTAGCTTGTACCAATTATCCGGAATGTAAAAACATCAAATCGCTTAAAGATTTTGCACCTAATGGAGGCGCGCCGGAACCAACAGGCGATATTTGTCCCAAGTGCGGTTCTAATACTGTATATCGTGAAGGAAAATTTGGAAGGTTCATCGGCTGCGAAAAATATCCTGACTGTGATTTTACTAAAATTGTTACTCTGGGATTAAAGTGTCCCAAATGCGGCGATGGCGAAGTAATAACTAGAAGAACAAAACGCGGTAAAATATTTTACGGTTGCAACCGTTATCCTGATTGTGATTTTGCAAGCTGGACAATGCCGAAGCCGAAAGAAGAGGAAGAAGAAATTGCGCTTGCTTCGGACGATGAGATCTAAAAAATAATTTGTCAATTTATATGGCAATTAGATGACGCAACTCGATCTCAATGAGATATTAATTCGAATGCTTGCCGAACTTTCAGGTATAAGCCGGGCATCTCAAAATACAATTGATGCTTATACCCGAGATCTTAATGAATTTATCTCCTTCTGTAACTCTAAAGAAATTAATATAATTGATAAGATTACGGATAAAACAATCCGGCATTTTATCATTCAACTTAGTGAAAGTGGTGTTGCCAAAAGCACTATCTCAAGAAAACTTTCCGCGATTAGACGTTTTTTAAATTTTGCACTTCGGAACGACTTAATAGAAAAAAATCCAATATCCAAAATTCCTAATCCAAAAGTTAAACGTGGTTTGCCGGAGACGATTAATGTTGATTCTTATTCAGAAATTTTTAGTTTGGTTGCTGAAGAAAATGACTTTGCTAATTCAAACAAAATAAAAGCGATTTTTGAATTATTATATGGATCGGCTTTGCGGGTTTCCGAGTTATGTTCATTAAATGTTGGAGATATTGATTTCCATACCAATAGTATTAGAGTACTTGGTAAAGGTTCTAAAGTTAGAATTGTTCCAATTGGGACAAAATCTGTAGAAGTATTAAAAATTTACTTAAGTTCATTTGACTCATTCTCAAATTCACAACCGCTTTTTGCGGATAGTAATAATAACAGACTCTCAAGACATAGTATTTATCGTATCGTGAAGCATTATTTGAAAAATCAAAAGATTGATAAAAAAAGTCCGCATATATTGCGTCATAGCGCAGCAACACATATGCTAGATAACGACGCTGATTTAATGGCAGTAAAAGAAATTCTTGGTCATGAAAATCTTTCCACTACACAAATTTATACACATGTAAGTATAGAACGATTAAAAAAATCCTATAAGAAAGCTCATCCAAAATCATGAAGGAGTTACTATGAACATTAAAATCACTTCTCGCAAATTTAGAGCGAAAGAAACGCTAAAAGAATTCATCCGTGGTGAGGTAAACGTTCTTGAAAAATATAACGATGAAATCATTTCGGCGGATATAATTTTGAGCTTTACTCATCTCAAAGACAGCATCAAAACGGCAGAAATTAATCTTACAGTTCCTAAAAAAGTGATTACCGTTGAAACTTCTAGTGAAGAGTTTGAAAAATCTGTTACACTTTCCGTAGAAAAAATTAAAAAGCAACTTACTAAACTCAAAACAAAGCGTTTGGTTAGGCCTAAAAAATGAAAATTAACGAAAATTCGATTACTCAAAGAGAGAGCATTACTGTAGAATCATTTTACAATAGCATTGTAGATAGGTTCAAAATACGTCTCTTGAATGACCGTGTTGGTTTTGACCGGCTAATCAAAGATCCGAACCTGCATAGACCGGGATTACCATTAGCGGGATTTCTGGAATTGTTTTCTTACAGCCGAGTACAAGTGTTTGGTAATACTGAAATGCGGTATTTACTAAATCTGACTCTAGAAGAAAGGACTAAATCCCTCGAAAATATTTTCAAATACGATATACCTTGCTTAATAATTTCAAACGAACACGAACCTACTCCCGAAATGCTGGAACTTGGCAATAAATATAAAATTCCAATTTTCGGTTCTGCTTTCTCTACGACTAAAGCAATTTTTCTTATTTCAGATTTTCTTGATGATCAATTTGCCCCCCGTCTTTCTGTACATGGATCCCTTGTAGATGTCTATGGTGTGGGAATGTTGTTTGTTGGTAAATCTGGAATTGGCAAGAGTGAAGTCGCGCTAGATCTAGTTGAAAGAGGACACCGTTTAGTTGCTGATGATGTTGTGATTATTACTAAAAAAGGGGAAGGCATACTTATGGGATCCGGAACCGAATTAGTGAAACATTTTATGGAACTTCGCGGCATAGGCATCATTGATATAAGAAGTATGTTCGGAATACGCGCTATAAGATTTCAAAAGCGCCTTGAAGTTGTAATCGAACTCGAAGTCTGGGATGAAAAAAATGAATATACTCGCACTGGCTTGGATAGTACAACTACAGCTATTATGGACGTTGAAGTTCCATACGTAAAACTCCCTATAATACCGGGTAAAAATATTACAGTAGTTTCCGAGATTATTGCTCTGAATTATCTTCTAAAACATTATGGTTACGATGCAGCAAAAGTCTTGCAAGACCGGATAACATCAAAAATTCGTCAAAAAAATGAAGAAATGAACAGAGCGGTAGATTATTTTGAGCATGATTTTGAATAACATTTACTCGCTTTATTGCTTGACTACAGAGGGATGATTTGCTATCTTCGCAACCGAAAATGCTATGAAAAAATTTTACTACTTTTCTAAATCGAAATTAAAATTTGTTGAAATACGCAACTTCTATAAGAAATTCGTATTCCTTATTTTATTCTTTGCGGTACTCGTATCGTTCTTTGTTTTTGGAACGTTCCTTGTGTTCAATGAATTTATTAATCCGGACTCAGAAGTAAAGTCATTAAAAACAAATAATGCCCTTCTTAAAGAAAAACTTGACAACTACAAAAACTTATTTGATCAGCTTGACAATAGAATTACAACCTTGACTTCTCAAAGCCACGATTTAAGACTTAAAGCTAATCTTGAGACGGCTAATCCTATTGAATCTGTTGGAACCGGCGGTAATGTGTTTGAACCGATTAAGACTTCAAGCCTAGGCGGTTACGAAAATGATATTGATAAATTAGATTCATATGTGAATAATATTTCTCTAAAGGTAAAACTGGAGAAGAATAATTACGAAGAGATAAGCAAAGCTTTCCAGGATAACGAAAAACTTTTTGAAGAAATTCCTGCAATTAGACCATGCGAAGGAAAAATTGCAGATGATTTCGGAATAAGATTTCACCCCATTCTTAAAATTATGAGAATGCACAACGGAGTTGATATTGTTACCGATACTGGGACTAAAGTTTATGCCCCAGGTGCTGGAATTGTTGCTTTTACCGGGTATCGTGGCGGGTACGGATTGACTTTAGAAATAGAACACGGATTTGGTTATAGAACAATTTATGCGCACTTAGAAAGCATAAAAGTAAAAGAAGGACAGCATCTTCAAAGAGGTGATTTAATTGCACTAAGCGGAAATTCAGGAAAACTTTCTACTGGTCCACATTTACATTATGAAGTCAGACATGATGGAATTGCCTTGGACCCTAGAAACTTTATCTATGATGATGTTAGCATTTTTGAAGTTGTCAAAAAATAGAAAAAATTTCAGGAGACTTGACAATGATTTGGACCGTCGAATTAGCATCTTATCTTGATGACGCTCCGTGGCCAGCCACTAAAGAAGAATTAATTGATTATGCCGAACGTATCGGCGCACCACTTGAAGTAGTTGAGAATCTTCTAGAATTAGAGGATTCAGATGAACCGTACGAAACCATTGAAGATATTTGGCCAGATTACCCGAGTGACGAAGATTTCTTTTATAATGATGATGACGAGTTTAAGTCGTAATAATTGGTAGAAGAATGAATGAAATTTGGGATGTAGTTTTTGAACAAGTAAAAGCCAAAGAAATTCTTACTAATATTTATAAAGGAAAGCGTGTTCCACACGCTTTCCTTTTTTTTGGGCCAGAAGGAGTTGGTAAATTTTTTACTGCTTTACAATTTGCTAAACTGATTAACACATCCAAAGATGAATATCATCAACAAGTGATACTTAAAAAAATCTCTTCCTTTCAAGAACCTTACATTAAACTAGTTTCGCCTCTGCCTCGCGGAAAAGGGGAGAATGCCGAAGATTCAGCAACAGAAAAACTTTCGAAAGAGATAATTGATTTGATTAATGAGGAAACAAAATCTAAAATTGAGAACCCATATCACCGCATCTCTATTGACAATGCTAACACAATTAAGATAAATAGTGTAAGAGAAATTAGAAAATACATTACAACAACTACAGATGAAATTAGTTACAGATTTATTCTGATTCTCGACGCCCATAAGATGAATGAAACTGCCCAAAATGCTTTGCTGAAAAGTTTGGAAGAACCGCCGGAAGGAATCGTTTTCATTTTTATTACCTCGGATAAAGAAAAATTATTACCTACAATTCAATCCCGCTGCTGGCAAGTTAATTTTGAACCACTTTCTTTCGATTCTGTTGCTAAAATTCTGATAAATAACTTTACAATAGAAAAAGAATTGGCTGAGAAGGCTGCTAAGTTTTCCGAGGGTTCTCCATTAACTGCCTTAGACTTAATAAACAATCAGTTCGAAAATATTTTAGCAAGAACAATTTCAATTCTCCGATTTTCACTAGCGAAAAAATATCATTCCGCCTATAAAGAATTAGCTGAATTTCTGAAGGACAATTCTGATCAATCCATCAACATACTTGCTCGGATGATAAAGACTTGGTTAAATGATGTAATTAAAAATCGTCATTCTATATTCGATTATTATTTCAGCGAGTATGCAGAAACTCTATCCAAGTTCAATTCTAGATTTAATAACGCCGATATTAACAAAATATTTTACTCTATTGATAATCTGGAAAGACTACAGATTAAAAATGTAAACTTGAATGTCGTTAGCCTGAACCTTATATTTGAAATAGCTTCACTCTCAATAAGGAAATAAGCTTTGTACCATATAGATCTCTCCCTAATCAAGTGCACTAAAGAAAATGGGTGCATAGAAAATTCTGCTGAAAACCATGGTGTTAATAACCTTTTCGAATCAATTATAATAAAAAATATTCAAGATAAGCATAATAACATTAGCGGTTGTTTTTCATGTTCACCTTGCGTATCACATCTTAACCCGGTAGATAAACGAAATATCATCGAAATAAATTGT
Organism: Bacteroidota bacterium; assembly: GCA_021812745.1. Next base: position 5,778 of record JAKAMS010000039.1, read on the forward strand.
AACGGCTTATTAAATTGCAATTTCTGCGAAGTCCAAGAAAAATCTGAGTTAGAATTATTCCCAGACGATTTTGTTATTGTTCAACTGGACGAATCTTTGGAAGTTGCTCAAGTAAAACTAGTTGGTGAAATTGTTAGGTTAAAAAGACAATCATTTGGATTCTATGGTGAAAATCTTCCTTTAATTGTTAGAAAAGCAAGTGCTGAAGATTTAGACCGGGTAAGGAAAAATCTTCAAGATGAAGAAAAAGCCGTCAAAATATTTAGTGCCGCTATCAACAAGTTTAACCTAAATATGAAGTTAGTAAGTATTCATTATCAGTTCGACCGTAAGAAATTGTTTTTCTTCTATACTTCTGAAAGCAGAGTTGATTTTAGAGAATTGGCAAAAGAACTTGCTTCGGAGTTCAAAACGCGAATTGAATTACGCCAAATTGGAGTTCGTGACGAAGCTAAAAAATTGGGTGGTATGGGAACATGTGGTCGTGAGTTTTGCTGTATCTCATTTCTTGCTGGATTTAGAAGAATAACTACACATTTGGCTAATGAACAGAATCTACTTTCTAGTATGGGCAAACTAAGCGGTCCGTGCGGTAAATTAAAGTGTTGTCTTTCGTTTGAAGTTGAATAAAAATTTTATTCTCATTTCTTACTGAATAGGGGAGAATGAGTTTTCAGTTTAATTTTAATCCAGAATATCCGGGAGAAATTTATGGCAATTAAAAATGTAGCTGTGATAGGAGCGGGGACAATGGGTAGCGGAATTGCCCAGGTATTTGCAGCTAATAATTTCAATGTAACTTTAGTTGAGACGGAGCAAGCTTATCTTGATAAAGGAATTAAAACCATTAGCTCTAGTCTAGACCGCCAAATTAAAAAAAATTCTATTACCGCAGGTCAAAAAGACACAACATTAAAAAATATAACCACTACTACTCATTTAGATTCCATCCCTAATGATATTGGATTAGTAGTCGAAGCTATTATAGAAAGTAAATCAGCTAAATTATCTATTTATAATAGATTAAATGAGGTAGTTGATCAAGATTGTATTTTTGCTTCGAACACATCTTCTATATCTATCACTGAATTAGCTGCTACTACTAGACCGGATCGTTTTATTGGTATGCATTTTATGAACCCGGTTCCAATGATGCAACTTGTCGAAATTATTCGTGGATATGCTACAAGTGATGCCACATATGATGTCATCAAACAGTTAGCAATAAGCTTAGGCAAAACACCTGTAGAGGTATTTGATTATCCCGGATTTGTAGCTAATAGAATATTAATGCCAATGATTAATGAAGCAATTTTTGCTTTATTTGAAGGTGTTGCTTCTGCTCAAGACATTGATACTGTGATGAAACTTGGTATGAATCATCCCATGGGACCACTCACGTTAGCCGATTTTATAGGGCTGGATGTTTGTTTAGCTATAATGGAAGTTCTTTACGACGGCTTCAACGACTCTAAATATAGACCATGTCCATTACTTAAAAAGATGGTAGCAGCTGGAAAGTTAGGAAGAAAGTCAAAAGAAGGTTTTTTCAAATACGATTGATTGCGCCCATAATGTATATTATGTAAACTATTCTCAACGTATTAATTGATATAACGCGCAGCAGATGGGTAACTTACAAAAATACTTCCCCCACTACTACAATAAATTGATTCCTAATATTGTAATCCATTCAGCGATATGATTGCACTCGTTAAGTAGTAATTACAAATCATTAAGAACAGCCGTAACTACAATCTTCCTTGAGCCGCCGTAGTTTCTGTGCTCACATAAATAGATCCCTTGCCAAGTACCAAGATTTAATTTTCCATTAGTGATCGGCACAGTGATTGAACTACCAAGAATAGAATTTTTGAGGTGCGAAGTCATATCGTCACTTCCTTCAAGTGTATGCATGAAGTAAGTTGCACTTTCCGGAACGAGTTTATCAAAGTATGTTTCCATATCAGTACGGACTGTTGGATCTGCGTTCTCATTTATAGTTAAAGACGCAGATGTATGTTTGATAAAAATGTGTGCTAAACCGGAGTATGATTTATCGAATCCGTTTAGCTGAGAGGCAATCTCATCGGTAATCAAATGAAAACCGCGCTCTCTTGGTTTAAGTATTATCTCTTTTTGGATAATCATGATTCTTAGAAAAGATCTAGTTGTTTCTCAATGTTAAAAAATTTTTTCTCATGTTCTATCAACCACTTTTTACGCCATAGACCGCCGGCATAACCGGTTAAACTTCCATCACTGCCAATTACTCTGTGGCAAGGAATTATTATCGAAATTTTATTTTTTCCATTTGCAGTTGCTACGGCTCGAATTGCTAGTTGATTACCAAGCATTTTGGATTGCCATAAATAAGATTTTGTTTCTCCAAAAGGAATTTTCAGTAATTCATTCCAGACCTTTTTCTGGAACTCAGTTCCTTCCGGCGCCAGATTAATTTCAAACTCTTTTCTATCTCCGACAAAATATTCATCAAGCTGTTTGATACATTGTTCTAAGAATTCGTTAGATTCATGTGTCGGAGAAGAATTGGAATGATCATCAACAAAATTTAAGGATGTTAGAGAATCAACAGTTCCGGTTATTTCAATTAAACCGATTGGTGACTTATAATGTGTTTTAAAACTAACTGGCATATAAAATAGGTAAACCCTTCCCTTTTTTAATTTCGGTTAATCTCAACATCAACGCTAAACCTATAATCAGTCTTGTGCTTGGAGTCGGCATAATCATAAACCGCTACCTTAACATAACGCGGTTTATTGTTGTTTTTTTCTGTGAAAGTTTTTGTTTTCTCTTTAAAATCTTCAGACTTCTGCCAATCGGTTGAAGTTATCTGCCAATTACTTCCGAGGCAAGATTTAATTTTGTCGGAAATATTATTGAACATTGCATCAACTTTTGTTTTCTCATTGTCATTTTCGAAAGTAGCTTTATATGAACCGCTTTCTTCATCAATATAAGCATCAATAGCACCATTAAGTTTTACCAGCTCTTGTCTAGAAATTGAAGGATTTTCCAGAAGAAAAAAATATGCTTTGGCGTGTGAAAGAAGAAAATCCAATGTAGTGCAAAAGTCAGCACTACTCTCTAACGAGAGAGAGTTTGGTTCTGCTATTGCAGTTTGGAGAGTGTAACTACCAGTTGCTTTTTCATCTCCAATGACGTATAAAACCCAATTGCCTCCTGTAGGAATTTCTGAGATAATATTAGCATAACCTTTATCATTCTTACTACTTTGTTTAAAGATTTCCCCTTTTGAATTAACAAGAGCGATACTTGGTTGAAAGTTTTTTGAATAAACAACAAAGTTAACTGCTTCTCCAGGAAATAATTCGATTTCGAAACCATCGTAACGACCAAAATCTTTTTTATAAAGATCTTTTGAAGTTAATTCACCTTTGATTTCATTAAAATCAACTTGGAATTTTTGTTGCTTTTCTTGAGCTAAAGAGTTAAGAAAGAAAAATATTATTAATACAAATGTAGTTTGTAAAACTTTCATTCACTTTCCTCGTTTCATTAAATAACATTTACGCAGGAATCATTAAAAATTTTAGTGACTTTTTGCAAAATTTTTGTCTGAATTAATCTCAGTTTTAGAGTCCTTAACCATGAACCAAAGAACTGCTGAAATTGCTAATGATATTGCGCTTATTATAAATATAATATTTTTATCAGTAGCGTTTTGAACAAACGTTCCCAGGACTAAACTAACAAACAACTGCGGCAGAACTACTGATAAGTTAAAAATTCCCATGAAGAATCCCATCTGATTCTTATTTACTTTTTCTGACATAATAGCAAATGGCAAACTCACTATAGCCGCCCAGCCGACACCGGCAATTGCCATAAAACTCCAAACCGAAATTGAACTGGAACCGAACAAAACAATTCCGAAATAACCAAAAGCCATTACAAATAAACTAACAATATGTGTTTTAACTCTACCAATTTTTTCTGTGATTGGCTCCAGAACAAATGCCGGTAATAAAGCACCTACAGCATTTAAAATTAAAAATGAGATTGAGAGAATTTGACCAGTCTGATCTGGATTAGCCGGATTTAATTTCTGTTCTACATACCCAATAGAATAAACAAACATTGTTTGAACACCAATCCAAGAAAAAGAATGTGCAAATAAAAGTTTGAGATATTGGTTCCAATCTGTTTTTGATTCCGGCAAATTAGCCCCTGTCTCTAAAGATTTTAATTCTCTCGGTTCTTTAATGAATAACATAGGAATTATTGAGAATGCTAATACAAGTAGAACACCTGAGTAGATCAGAAAATAGTTCCCAAAGATTGCACCAAGAGCATAAGCAAGAACTCCAAACGATCCAGAAATTGTTTGCATCCATGTATACCCTTTTGTTCTTGAAACTCCTTCTGGGGTTACGTCTGCTATTATTGAACGAGTTGGGTTGAAAGAAATATTTATCGCCAAGTCTAAAGTAAGAGCAACACATACAGCAACTATAATGATACTACTGACACCGAAAAATTTACTGATCCCATCAATATTTGGAAGAGCAAAAAGCATTAATGCTGCTAAAGTACCTCCAACCAGAATAAATCCTTTTCGCCTTCCACCCCAGAACCAGATTTTATCGCTAATTAAACCAACAATTGGTTGTCCGATAATTCCTGCTAAAGGTCCGGCAGCCCAGACAAAACCGATCTCATGCAAATCTAAATTATATTTTGTCCGCATTAACCAACTGAGTGCCGCAATTTGAATTGATAGTGCAAATCCCATTGCTGTTGAAGGCAAACTCAGAATGGAATAAAAAGTATTGGATAGTTTCTTCTGCATTTCAAGCATTATGACCTCGGCTCATTTCAAAAATTATTTAAAGATATTGATTGCATATTTAATTAGATAGTCCTTTTCTGAAGAAGTGTTTCGCACCCAAATGAAATGTACTCTCGCAATATAGGAATGTTAGGCAGTTTAATTACCGGCAGACCAAATCGTTGTGCGTATATAGGGCGAAATAAATAAAAATCTTTTTTAATGGGAATGAAACTTCGTAATTCACAGTGAGTTTCAAATTCTCGAATTGTGCAACCAGTACTATAATGCAGTTTTATTTCATCAATGTAGCCTTGGTTTTCTCCAAGCACTCTTGAAATTGATTTTAGAACGAAAGTTGGAAAAATATGTAAATATGGAATAGCTTTTAAAAAACTTTTACCAATCTGCTGATGTCCAGCAAAAGGTGAACGCTTTGGCGGAAAACTAATAAATAAAAATCCATTCTCGTTTAAAAGCTTATCAAGATTATTAAACGCAGCATGTTTGGCGGCAACATGTTCTATTACTTCACGCATTACAATTACATCAAATTTTTCTTTTAATATTTCAGGAAGGTTTGGATCAGTAATATCACCGACTAAAACATTAAGAGATTCGTCTTTTTGCTTTGCCAAATCAGCTCGTTCTTGGCTTAATTCAACACCGCAAACATCCATTCCGATGGATTGAAGTGTCTCAAGTAAACCCCCTTCTGCACATCCGACTTCCAGAATTCTCTTTTTATGAAATTCATTAATATGTTTTTGGAAATATGGAAGAAGATAATCTTTTGTATATTGTTTCTGTTCATGAAAATGTTTTTCGGGCATAATAATTTTCTTTTTTAGAAATTGAATGAAAATTTAATCAATCATTTCGTTCGAGCCAAGAGATATGAGCGAATTGTATGCTTTTCAATCTTTTTTTACAGAAATCAGATAATTCTTGCTATTAACTCACAATAAAAATAAATTTTGCCATCAATTTTAAGATTATGACAGAGAGCGCAACAGAAAAAAACATAACCGTCAATAGAAAGGCAAGACACGAGTATTTCATCCTTCAGACTTACGAGGCGGGTATTGTTCTAGTTGGCTCGGAAGTAAAAGCCCTTAGACAGAATAAAGCTAATTTGGTTGATGCTTTTGCGATGTTGACCAATAATGAAGTTTGGTTAATGAATGCAAATATATCGGTTTACGATCAAGCGAGCATTAACAATCACGATCCGCTTAGAAAAAGGAAATTACTTCTTAAGAAGAGTGAAATTAGAAAATTAAATAAGGCAGTTTCTGAAAAAGGTAACACTCTGATTCCATTGAGAATCTACTTTAAAGATGGTTTGGCTAAAGTGGAATTGGCAATAGCAACAGGCAAAAAGCAATACGATAAACGCGAAGATATAGCCAAAAGAGATTTAAATAGAGAAATGCAAAGAAAATTTAAGTAGTTAATTAGGAGAAACTATTGAATAAAAAAATGTTCTTCCCCCCTCTCAACGAACAAATGGATTTGATTAAAAGGGGTACATCTGAAATCATTCCCGAAGAAGAATTAGTCCAAAAGCTGGAAAAATCATTAAAAGAAAATAAGCC
>JAKAMS010000463.1 GCA_021812745.1 Bacteroidota bacterium
TAGTAAGAATTATTTCCTTATCCATTTCATCAAGACCGAACTCATCCACTTCTAGAGAATCGAGAGCTTTTTTAGCAATCGTGATATCAATTATTTTTTTCATTTCGTAATCTGCAAAATCTCTAGTTCGCCGCAGTAAACGGTTTGCAATTCTGGGTGTTCCGCGTGAACGTTTTGCCAGTTCATTTGCGGCGTCTTCATCAAGCTTGATGTTGAGAAGATCCGCAGAGCGGTGAATTATTTTTTTTATCAGATCGCTTTCATAATAATCGAGGCGGGATTTAATTCCAAATCGGTCGCGTAAAGGCGCAGTTAACAAACCGGCGCGCGTAGTTGCGCCAATTAAGGTATAATGAGGCAGCTTAATCTGAACAGAGCGTGCATTGGGACCACTATCAATCATGATGTCTAATTTATAGTCTTCCATAGCAGAATAAAGATATTCTTCCACAACCGGACTCAAGCGGTGTATTTCATCAATAAAGAGAACTGATTTTTCTTCAAGGTTAGTTAAAATACCGGCAAGGTCACCCGGCTTTTCTAAAACAGGTCCGGATGAAATTTTAATTTTAACACCAAGTTCATTTGCTATGATATGTGCGAGCGTGGTTTTACCAAGTCCCGGAGGTCCGGTAAGAAGAACATGGTCCAGTCCTTCGTTTCTAATTTTTGCGGCGCCGATAAAAACTTTTAAATTATCTGTTATTTTAGATTGACCGGTGAACTCATCAAATTTTTGCGGACGGAGAGAGTGCTCAATTTTTATCTCCTCCTCTAGAATTACAGGATTAAGATTCTCCGATTTTCTTTTCACTCATTTCTCCGGTAAAATTAAATTTTGACCGATACAAATTTTTTGCGGCGGTAGCTTTTTATCTGTTCGAACAAAGATACCATTCCAAACATAGTAACAATAAGAAGAATTGCAGCAAGGATAGAGAGAGGAATATTTAAGGTCTTGGGATAAAACATTGCAAAACCGGGAATCCAAGCACTGCCATAGAGAATAATAATATGAACAACATAGATTAAAAGAGTGTTCTTTCCTACTTGCTGAACAATCCCGGGTATGGTTTTAAGTCTGAGCGCAATGTAAGACATTACACTATTAAGCATAAGAATCATACCAAGACGGTAAAAAATTAGAGCTGTGTTATCAGTCCAAAAAGTTTTTTGCCCGTAGAAATAGTTTTCAATTTGATGAATGAAAAAGCAAATAATCAAAGAGATCAAACTAAAGCCGAATAAATTGTAGCTGAATTTTTTAGTGTTAACCGCCATCGGATTTTTTGCAAGATAGCTGCCGAGTATTCCACCGCTAATAACATAACCGCTCCACGGAAAGAGAGGAAAAAAAGAACCGGTGCCGTGATAAAAATATGCGGCGAAAGGAACAGGTAAAAAATTTGCCCAATTGATTTTCTCTGTAACAAGAAACATGAAGAAAAAGAATAATGCGCCTAATGAAAAAACTAAATAGTCGCTCGCTTTATATTTTTCCGCAACAAAAGAAAGAAACAGAATAAATAACAGACCAAATCCAATTAGGTGTAATGCATCAACGGTAAAAAAGATAAACCATTGTGCGTGTGTAACCTGGCTGAAATCAAACATCCGCGGGGTTGGAAACCGAAGCAGATAACCGATTAAAACCAAAATAATAAATCTGTGGAATCCCTTAAGAACACGTGGATTTTGTGAAAAAGGTAATGAATTCGATCTCATTAAATAAGTGAACGCAACACCGGATGTGAACATAAAAATTGGCGCCGTAAATCCGCGTATAGTAAACCAAATATCGAAGAGGGGCGAATCAAACGATCTGAACTGATCTCCAAGGAAAGCATCAATAGTGTGCCCTTGAACCATCAGTAAAACTGCCAATGCACGCATTAGATCTAAAAAGATAATACGTTTTTTAGGATTTGCTGACATAAAAATTTTTTCTAATTAATCCGGTTGTAAAAATAAATAAAGAATCCCACTTAAAAAACGGCAGAAATGAATAAGGATAAAACAAAAAATGCCTCCTAAAATTGGAGGCATTTAGAAGAGAATGATTTTTCAATTAATTACGGCGGTGATTTTCTGTCCACTCATTTAAAAATTTAACTATATCTTGTGTTGAAGTTCCGGGAGTGAATAATTCGCCAACGCCAAGCTCTTTTAATTTTGTCAAATCTTCTTTTGGAATTATACCACCTCCAAAGAGAAGAATATCATTAACTTCTTTGTCTTTCATCAAATTTAGTATTCTAGGAAAGATAGTCATGTGCGCGCCGGAAAGAATGCTGATTCCAATAGCATCTACATCTTCTTGAATTGCAGCTTCAACAATCATTTCGGGCGTTTGGCGAAGTCCGGTGTAAATCACTTCCATGCCGGCATCTCTAAGAGCGGCAGCAACTACTTTTGCGCCTCTATCATGTCCGTCTAATCCCGCTTTAGCTACCAGCACTCTAATCTTTCGTTCCATCCGTTATCTCCTTAGAATTTTCAGAGAGTTAATAAATCTCTGTTCAAAAATAACATTGCAATTGTGAAAAGACAATTTAACAAACTTACTTTCTTGAACTTCTGTCTTGCTGTTTATAATGTTTATCGTAGAAACGCCGCGCAAGTTCCAAATCTTTAGGTGTATCAACAGATAGACTATCATAGTCGGTTAATACAATTTTCATTTTATAGCCGTGTTCAAGAAAGCGCAGCTGTTCTAATTTTTCAATCTGTTCCAAATCGGTTGGTCTAAGCCCGGTAAATTTTAA
>JAKAMS010000464.1 GCA_021812745.1 Bacteroidota bacterium
TTTTCTTATCAAAGGGACACGACGTGCCCGCCCTTTATGGAACTTACGTTGAACTTGGCTGGCTTGAAGAAGAACGTTTGAAGAACCATCTAAAGACAAACGATTTTATCTACTGGCATCCTAACAGGAATATCCCCGGCATCGAATTTCATTCCGGTTCACTGGGTCATAATCTTTCTGTAGCAATGGGTGTGGCAATGGACTGCAAATTTCGCAAACAGAAGAATAAAGTTGTTGTTGTTGTTGGCGACGGCGAGCTTAACGAAGGATCTATGTGGGAAGCGTTACTTGTGGCTTCTGCTTATAAATTAGATAATCTACTGATTGTTGTTGACCGCAATCAATTTCAAGCCAATATACAAACGGAAGATTTAATTCCTTTAAAACCGCTTGCAAAAAAATTTGAAGCTTTCGGATGCAAAGCAAAAAAAGTGAACGGTCATAATTTTGAGAAGATGGATGAAGTATTCAAGAATTTTCCGTTCGAAAAAGGGAAAGTCTCAGTAGTAATAGCTGAAACTGTGCGGGGGAAAGGATTACCAAGCATCGAGAAACGCGCCGACCGATGGTTTGTAAATTTTAAGGAAGAAGAGATAGAACAACTTCTAAAAGAACTGCACGGTGCTAAACAAAGTAAATTAACTTCAGAAACAATTGTGGCGAGATGAAAATGACTTACGCAGATATTGTACTCGACCTTATAAATAAAGATGACCGATACATAATTATGACATCGGAAAACAGAGCGGCATTTAGAAACCTTCCTCCGCTTATCAAAAATAATTTTATTGATACCGGCATTACAGAACAGACTATGATCGGAATGGCGGCTGGCTTAGCATTACGAGGAAGAACGCCAATCGTTCACGCGCTTGCGACATTTTTAACAATGCGCGCTTTTGAATTTATACGCACAGATGTTGGCATTGCTAATCTTCCCGTAAAAATTGTAGGCGCCGTACCAGGATTTTTATCGGATGGAAATGGTCCTACTCATCAGGCAATAGAAGATGTTTCTATCATGCGCGGAATTCCTCCGATGAATGTCTTTTGTCCCGCAGATGAAGAAGATATGTTGAAAGGATTGAAGAGCGTCTTCACTCATTCCGCCCCTTTTTATGTTCGCTACAATTCAACAAAAGCTCTTGTAGAGCACAGCAAATTTGAATTAGGAAAAGCTGAAGTTTTTGGTAAAGGAACTGATGTGGCAATTCTTGTTTATGGATTTCTATTCAGAGAAGCATTTAAAGCAAAAGAAATCTTGGAATCAAAGGGAGTGTCAGTTCGCTTAATAAATATCCGTACGCCAAAGCCAATTGATGAAGAAACTGTACTGAAAGCTGTTGATGAATGTAAATTGATTGTAACCTTGGAAGATCATTTTATAACCGGCGGACTTTATACTATTCTTGCAGAAGTTCTGCTGCGGAACAGAAAAACTGCGAACGTTCTTCCCTTTGCTTTGATGAATAAATGGTTTAAACCGGGTTTACTGAATGATGTTCTTGAGTTTGAAGGATTTACCGGTAAACAAATTGCAGAAAAGATAATGAACTATTAGCATTTAGCTATTAGCTATTGGCTATATGCTTTTGATTAACCTTTATTAAGGTTGATATGAGAGATTATAAAAAACTAATAGTCTGGGAAAGAGCTCATCTTTTGGCAGTAAATGTTTATAAGATAACAAAACGGTTTCCAAAAGAAGAGTTATACGGTATTACTTCACAAATAAGAAGAGCTGTTATTTCGATACCCACTAACATTGTAGAAGGAAGTGGCAGGCAGACTTCAAAAGAATTTTCAAGATATCTTAGTATTGCGGCTGGATCAGCAAGCGAGGTTGAGTATTTAATAATGCTCTCAAAAGAACTTGCATTTATTAATGAACAGGAAAGCAATCCATTGCTGACTGAAATAGATGAAATCAAGAAAATGTTACATTCATTTCAAATAAAAATTAATTCTAACAGCTAAAAGCTAATGGCTAACAGCTATGGAGTATTTATGCCAAACAAAATTTCACTTAGCAATGATTTTCCGGACATTTCAAAATCCGATGCACTCTACAATCGTGCGCTTGGATTAATTCCATCTGTTACACAAACTTTAGCAAAAGGACCGGGACAATGGGTAAAAGGAATAGCACCGAAATATTTAGTTAAAGGAAAAGGTTGTCATGTGTGGGATGTTGACGGCAACGAATACATAGATTATATGATGGGCGTTGGTCCGCTTTCGCTTGGTTATTCTTATCAAAAAGTTGATGACGCAATAAAAAAACAATTGGAAGACGGGATTACCTTTTCCATGATGCACCCGCTTGAAGTTGAAGTTGCGGAAATGATTAGACAGATTGTTCCAAATGCCGAAGCTGTCAGATACAGCAAAACCGGCGCTGATGCCACGAGCGCGGCAGTTCGTCTTGCACGTGCTTATACCGGCAAAAATAAAATTTTGTGCTGCGGCTATCATGGCTGGCACGATTGGTACATAGCTGTTACCGCGCGTAATCATGGAATTCCTGAAGCCGTTCAGGCAATTTCTTATACATTCAATTACAATGATATTGATTCTGTAAAAAATTCTATTGACGATGATGTTGCCGCCGTAATTCTTGAGCCGGTTGTTTTTGCAGAACCGAAAGATAATTTTCTCCACAAGCTTGCAGATCTTTGTAAAGAAAAGAATGTTGTTTTAATTTTTGATGAAATGTGGACGGGATTCAGAATGGCACTCGGAGGCGCACAAGAATATTTCGGTA
>JAKAMS010000465.1 GCA_021812745.1 Bacteroidota bacterium
ATAGTCATTTCGGTATTTGTGCCTTCAATTCTGCCGGAAGGGAGTTCAACATTTTCACTGTTAAGGGCAGAACGGATTTCTGCCGCCGAAACTTTTAGCGAAGCCATCTTATAAGGATCCAACCACAAACGCATTGAATATCTTTTCTCACCAAAGATCGAAACTTGACTTACGCCGGGAATTGTCTGCAGTCTTTCTTGAAAAATATTTTGGGCTATCTCGGAAAGTTCAAGCAGATTTCTTGAATCGCTTTTTAATGTGAAGTACATTATTGGACTGGCGTCAGCATCTGCTTTTGTAACAACCGGCGGATCTGCATCCGGCGGCAAATTCCTAACGGCGCGAGATACTCTGTCGCGAACATCATTTGCGGCACTTTCCAGATCAACATCAACATTAAACTCCACAGTAATTTGGCTGTTTCCATCCCGGCTTGTGGAGGTAATTGAGCGAATGCCGGGAATACCGTTAATACTTGCTTCAAGCGGTTCTGTAATTTGTGATTCAATTACATCTGCATTTGCGCCTGTATAAGAAACGCTTGCTGTGATTATGGGAGGATCTATACTGGGATACTCGCGAACTCCTAAATATGTAAAGCCAATTATACCAAGCAAAAGTATTGTAAGCGACATAACAATTGATAATACGGGGCGGTGTATACTAAGTGATGAAAGACTCATTTTTCTTTTCTCATTTTTTTCATTCTGATGGCGAGCTTCTTAAAGCTGCTGCCGTTGAATCTCTTCTTATTATTTATTCTCTGCGTTCATAATTCTTACTTTAGCCCGCGGACGAAGCTGCATTACACCCGTTGTGATAATTGTATCGCCCGGCATAATTCCGCTTACAATTTGCACTTCATCTTCTGTTCGAATTCCGCTTTCAACTTTTTGAGGAACAGCAGAACCGTTTTTGTATATGAATACGCGTTCGCCGCTGATATCAAGCGCAAGCGCCTGAGTTGGAATTGTAATTGCATTTTTTACATCATTCAATGCGAGCGTTATTCCCAGATAAGAACCGGGAATTAATTCACCGCGTTCATTCGGACAGATTGCGCGAACCTGCAATGCTCTTGTTGCCGGATCAATCTTTGGTTCAATTGCGTAAATCTTTGCCTGATATGCTTTACCCGAGGATGATTTAATTGATATGGGGTTACCTACAGAAACTTCGGTTGCATATCTCTGCGGAATAGAAAAATTAATTTTTACCGGATTAATGTTTTGAAGAGTTGCAATTCGTGTTGAAGAAGAAACGTAACTTCCTTCGCTCACATATCTCAAACCTATTGTTCCGTTGAAAGGTGCATGTATTTCTGTTTTGGCAATAAGTGCTTTTAAATTTTCGATATCTGCTTTTGCTGAATTCAAATCATTCAGCGCTACATCGTAAGTCTCCTGGCTAATTCCTTTTTTCTCAAGAAGAGTTTTTTGGCGGTATTCTTTATCTTCGGCAAGTTTCTTTCTGATCTCGGCTTTTTGCAGCTGTGCCTGCAGATCTGCATCGTTTACTTTTACGAGCAAGTCGCCTTTATTAACTTTTCCGCCTTCTTTAAAATTGATTGCAATAATTTTACCGGATGTTTCCATTCTCAGCTCTACTTCTTCATTGCTAATTACCGAGCCGGAAATTTGTAGTGTGTTTTCAAACGAAGAGGGTTTTGCAATTTGCACATTAACTGCAATTACCGCTCCGCCTCCTCTGCGCGCACCGGTTTCTTCCGCGCCAACTTCTTTTTTGCTGCAAAATCTTGGCACTATCAGCAATCCTAAAACTACAAGTACAAATCCTGCTATTGATATGTTTTTAACCGACTTACTGTTCATAATGATCTTTTCCAAAAAGTTGATTTACATTTTACATTTTGACCACAAAAATATGAATAAGCTGACTTCCATCTCTGTTAAAATATGTTAAGAGGGAATTATATTCAGGGTTTAGTTGCCTTAATTACAATTTCAAAATTTATTTCTTGAGATGAAGAATATTTAGAGCCGTCAAGTTTGAATGCCGCTTTATACATTATTAAGTTTCTGCCAACAATTTTTTCTATTGATGAAAACAATTCTTCTCCTTGTTGCAATCGTATTCGGCATTATATTTCCTTACGGAAGCAATTACACATTTCTCGTTCGGTATTTATTGATGCTAATGCTGTTTTTTTCGTTTTTAGACGCTCGCTTAGAAAAAGAGATAGTCAGAAAAAATCATTTTGTAATACTTGTAACAATAATCATCAGCTCGATATTAGTTTATTATATATTGAAACCGTTTAGTTTAGTTCTAGCTCAAACCGCATTCGTAACAGCAATAGCCCCAACGGCGATTTCCGCGCCGGTTATTATAAGCTTGAAAAAAGGAAAGGTTGAATTCGTTTCGTTTTCTCTTTTACTTAACAATATTGTCATTGCACTGCTCATTCCATTTTTACTGCCCGTTTTGATGAACAGTGATTCGGATATCTCGGTTGGAAATGTTTTGCTGCCCATCATCATTACATTGTTGGCGCCATTTGCTGCGGCACAATTAATTAAAGGATTTCTTCCTAAAATATGGCATGTATTAGTAGGATGGAAAGATTCATCATTCTATCTTCTGATTATCAACATCTACGTAGCAACATCGGAAGCTTCGCAGTATCTCCGTTCCGGATTGACAAGTGAAATAGAGATTGTTCTTTTAATTTCTCTAACATCTGCCATACTATGCATTCTATTTTTTTCATTGGGCTGGTTGATTGGAGGGAAAGAATAT
>JAKAMS010000466.1 GCA_021812745.1 Bacteroidota bacterium
TTTACTTTATCACCAAGACGAATTCTTCTTCCCGTTCTTTTACCATTAATAGCATAATTCTTTTCGTCATAGACATAAAAATCATCATGCATATCACGCAGTTTAATCAATCCCTCGGAAAGAGTCTGGCTCAACTCAATAAAAATTCCAAAATGTGTTATACCGGAGACAACACCGTGAAATTCTTCACCTACTTTACCTTTTAAATACTCGATTTGTTTCAGCTTAACCGACATCCGTTCGGCATTAACGGCATTCCGTTCCTGAGCAGATGAATGATTACAAATTTCTTCTAATTCTTCCAGCGATAAATTTTTCTCTATGTTAGAATTAAATCTATGAATCAAGTTATGGACAATCAGATCCGGGAAGCGCCGTATAGGCGATGTAAAATGAGTATAATATTTAAATCCCAATCCGTAATGCCCAATGTTTTTTGTTGAGTATATTGCCTTTGCCATTGAACGGATAGCAACTTCGTTAACTACAGCTTCCTCTTCTTTTCCAACTACTTCATCAAGCAGCAGCTGAAATTGTTTTGATTTATTCGCGGAGTTCGGATCGAAATGATATCCAAGTGTCTTTACAAACCGAGCGAATTCCAAAATTTTTTCTTTATCCGGCAAATCATGTATTCTGTAAACAAAAGGAAATGTTTTTTTGTTCTCTTTCGGCTGTACATGTTGTGCAACAATTTGATTTGCCAGCAGCATAAATTCTTCAACCAATTTATGGCTGTCTCTGACTTCCTTAATTTTTATTTCTACCGGAACGCCGTTTTTATCTAATTTGAATTTTACTTCCGGAGAGAAGAAATTTATACTTCCCTTAGACATTCTTTTCTGGCGTAAGGTTTGAGCAATTTTATTTAGCTGATTAATTTCATCCCACAATTCGCCTTCTTCATTATCAAGTATCTCTTGCACTTCATCGTAGGTGAATCTTCTTTTACTGTTAATGATTGATTTATGAATTTCGTACGACACAATTTTACTGCGCGGAGTCATTTCAACAATAACAGAATAAGTAAGGCGGTCCTTATTGGGAACGAGAGAACAAATTGAATTCGATAACTTTTCTGGAAGCATAGGAATTACTTTTCCCACCAGATAAACGCTTGTTGCGCGCTTAACGGCTTCTTCGTAAACAGCCGTTCCTTCACGTACATAATGGCTTACATCTGCAATATGAATTCCAACTTGATAATTGCCGTTAGAAAGATTCTCGATTGAAACTGCGTCGTCAAAATCTTTTGCGTCTTCCGGATCTATTGTGAAGATAATTTTATTGCGCAAGTCCAACCGTTTTTTAATTTCGGATTGCGGAATCATTTCGGGAATAGCTTCTGCTTCGCGTTCAACTTCTTTTGGGAATTTATATGTCAGTCCAAATTCACGAGCAATAGAAGAAATTTCGGCATCGTAACTGCCGGCTTTGCCAAGAATTTCTTTTACCTTTCCTTCGGGATTAAGCTGCGGTGCTTTCCACACAATATCACCCACAACAACTTTATCTCCGGCTTTTGCGTTCCCTAATTTATTAGCAGCAACATAAATATCGCGGTGAATTTTCTGATCGTCCGGTTTTATAAAGAAAAACGATTTACTCTTCTGAAGAGTTCCTACAATTTCATTCCTTTTCCGCTCAACTACATTGAGAATTACACCTTCTAAACTTTTACCGCGGCGTGATGCAATCAAAGAGATTTCCACTAAGTCGCCGTCGAAAGCAACATTAAAGTTTTTTCCGGCAACAAAAACATCTTTGCTGTTTTTATCTTTCAGAATAACAAAACCATAATCTCCGTCGCCAACAATTTGCAAAGTTCCAATCAATTTTCCGCTTTTGTAAGCGTTAAAAATGTAGCGTTTGCCTTCTCTTTTTATAAATCCTTCTTCTGTGAGCATGTGAAGAAAATGTTTCAGTTCCGCATACGCGTGCTCTTCAACAATATCTAATTGTTTTGCGAGGTCTTTAGACTTGATCTTAAGAGAAGGATGATTTTTAAAATATGCTATTAATTCTTTTTTCATCAGAACTCAAACCTATATTTAAGAGCAAACTCACTTACTTTATCTTCTAAGCCAAATTGTGATGCAACCGGGTCTCTTCTTTCAATTCGGATTAAGAAACTTGGACCCAAAGGAGACCAATCAAATTTTAGATTTGCTTTGCCAATATTTTGGAATACTTCTGTTGTGCCGCCAAACGAATAACGTAAGTTCTGAATTTTACCTGATAGGGAAAACTTTGTTGCATAGCCGGTTTGGTTGATTTGTATATTATTTACTAAATCACCTACAGAAGAATTAAGATAATTTGTTAAAACAGAACCGAGCAATGAATAACCGGTGCTTCCAAGAGTTTGTCCGGCAACATTTGTTTTATCCTGCACTGTCAGGTCATCCTTAAATTTACCGGTAAGTATAAATGAGAATGCATCGGCATAATCGTAACGCGTTTCTCGTACATTGTTTTGAATATTTTTTGAACCGATATAAACGCCGATACTTTCGGTATTGCCGGCAAGACTTTTCCCCAGATCTGAAAGGGGAGTTTTAATTTTAATTTTTACAGCAACTTCCTGCGGCTGGCTGTTTTCTTCACGGGGATTAACGTAATCATTAGTATATGTTGCAACAATATCCAGGTAAGGGTTAGTAATGTCGCTTTCGAATCGCAATAAACCTGTCGCATCAAAAGTTTTGAAGAATTCCAGTTTAGAATCTTGTAATAATTCAAATGCGCCCTGCGC
>JAKAMS010000040.1 GCA_021812745.1 Bacteroidota bacterium
AATCTCTTCTGTGCCCCATGTTGGAAAAAAGTTTGTCCTTATAATCTGGAGTGTATTCAGATGATTGACCTAGAAAGAATAGTCAATGAATCCTTAGCGTATTTTGACAAGAAAAAAGATGAACCGGAATAAAATTGATCTTCGTGCAAAGTATGAAACGTTTAAGCGCCCTTTGATTCTTGATGGCGCTATGGGTACTCTTTTGCAACAAAAGAATATACCTCTGCATAAAAATCTTTGGTCTTCGATTGTAAACATTACTCATCAAGAATTAATTGTTCAGTTGCATAAAGAATATATAGAGGCGGGAGCAGATATTATAACAACAAATACCTTCCGTTCTAATCCAATTGCCTTTAGTAAATCAAATCTTAATATAACAAACGAGGAATTTATCCGAAGCGGGGTTCAGTTAGCTATTGATGCAATAGATGATAAACAAATTATAATCGCCGGCTCAAATGCACCGGCTGAAGATTGTTACCAGGCAGAAAGATCGGTTACTCAGAACAAATTAGATTACAATCATAAATTTCACATCGAGCAGCTATGGGAAAACGGCTGTGATATTATCTGGAATGAAACACAAAGTCACTGGGATGAGATTAAAATTATTTGCGCTTTTTGTTCAGAAAACTCTTATCCTTTTACGGTAAATCTTTACTTCAACGAAGAATTAAATCTATTAAGCGGAGAACCTTTACACGATGCAATCAGTTTCGTTTCGGACTTTTCTCCTACCGGTATTGGATTCAATTGCGTGCGCCCACAATTACTAAAAAAGTATTTTGAAAATAATACCCCTCCAAATAATTGGGGATTCTATTTTAATTGTGGTGGTGATATTCATGATGAAATAATTAAATGCGACCTTAACCATTATGGGTATCTAAATGACGTAAAACAATTTTTAGACTTGAACCCCATGTACGTTGGCTCTTGTTGCGGTTCCAATCAGAATCACACAAGAGCAATTAAGGAACTGTTCAATGAATTATATAGAAATTAAAGCGCCCGCAAAAATAAATATAGGATTATCAATTCTCTCAAAAAGAGTAGACGGATTTCATAATCTGTCCACACTCTTCTACCCCATTTCAGATCTTTTTGATGTTTTGATGTTTGAACAAGCAAATCAATTTGAATTTTATTGCGATTCAGATTTGGTCCCTAGAGACAACTCTAATCTTGTAGTAAAAGCAAAAAATATATTAGAAGAGGTTACCGGTAAAATATTAAAAGTAAAAATCGAACTTCAGAAAAATATTCCTTCTCAAGCCGGGTTAGGAGGAGGTAGTTCAGATGCAGCCGCTACTTTAATCTCACTTAACGAAATGTTCAAGCTCAATCTTAATCATGATAAGTTAATTGATTTGGCATTACAGCTTGGTTCTGATGTTCCATTTTTTATAAAGTCGAAACCTGCAATTGGCTCTTCCCGAGGGGAAACTTTGGACTATGTAGATCTTGAAATACATGAACCAATTTTGATAGTTAACCCCGGTATTGATATCTCTACAAAAGAAGCATTTCAGAATGTTTCCCCAAAGAATGATCAGTTTGATCTTCATTCCGTTATTAAAGATGGAAAATTAGATTATGAAATTATGAAGAGAAATCTTAAAAACGATTTTGAGAATTATGTGTTTGGAAAATATCCAGAGATCGAGGGAATTAAAAAGCAGTTTGATAATGATGGCGCAATCTTTTCTCTTCTGTCCGGTTCCGGTTCAACTGTTTATGGCATTTTCCCAAATATCAAATTGGCAGAGATAGCAAAATCAAATGTTCCCGGAAAATATTTTAGCTTTCTAAGTAATCTAAAGTAATAACATTATCCCAACGTTTTCTCTTGTAGCAAACGTGAGAAGTGAAATACAGTGATAATGGATAGACTCTCTCATGTTTATAGATTATTTACTGTACCGAAATTTGTCGTTATTTCATCAATACCATCTTCTTGCTGATATTCACATTGTTGCCGCTCAATCTGTATATGTACATTCCGCTTGCAAAATGACTTGCATCGAAATCCGTTTTGTAATAACCGGCTTGGTATTCCCCATCACCGAGAACATGAACTAATTGACCAAGAATATTATAAACGCCTATGCTGTATCTGCCGCTTTGCGGAATTGTAAACTCAATTGCAGTTGTTGGATTGAATGGATTTGGATAGTTCTGTCCCAACTTAAACTCTTTAGGAAGAGAATACTCAATTACTATCTCTTTCTTCCAACTGCCACCTTTGTTGTCTGTAATTAAAAACCTGAGTGTGTCTTTAGGTGTTTCATGGATGCGTTTTACATCGAATAAAAAAACAGCTTCTCTTTCTTCTCCCTTCTTCAGTTTATCTATCTCAACGAATTTGCTACAAACTTCAATTCCTCTCGGAAGATTTAAAAGAGCGACTGTAATTTTTTCTGCACTTAATGTTTCAGATTCGTTTACAACACTTAATACTATCTCATTTCCTTTTGTATTGGGAACAACTTGGTAAACAGTCTGCGCATAAAGCGTTGTTGTAATAAGTAAGTAAAAAATCAACTTTTTCATTTTTCCTATCCCGCCTTTATTTTATCACTTCAATTGTTCGATCAGATATTCTGCATTGTACTTTAGCAGAGCATAAGCCTCGCCGGTGAAAGTTCCGCGTTCCTCTTTCCCTTTCTCTTTTTCACTCCTCTTTTCATAATATTCTTCCACTTTCTTAACAAACTCCTCAAGCTTTTTCTTTGCCTCTTTTGTTTTATCTTTTACAAGCCGCGCACGGGCTTCATCCAAATATTTTATCAACTCCTTAACAATCTTGCTCTCTTTTTCTTCATCATTTTTTTCTTTCTTATCAGCAATCCACCCTAATAAAAAAGATTGATTTATATAGCTTTTGAGTGTATCTAAAAAATCATTGTATGAAATTGTTGGAGATATATAAACCGGAACAACGGTTTTTCTCACGACATAATTTCTTGGAAAACTACTTAGACTATCGAGGGCATTGTTAAGAAAATCGGATGTTTCTTCCTCGCTTAATGTATACCAAGGTGTTCTTCCCTGAAAAACTGCTTCTCCTATACCCGGCAAGTTCTCTGAATTTATGATAAACCCGTCTTTACTCTGATTTATTTTAAGTTCAGTATCCCCATAGACTGTATGTTCCTCATAGTGCCCAAACCAGGTATGTCTTCCTTTATAGACTTTTTCTGTATCATCTTTGGACCAATCATTCGCAGTTAAGTCTCTATAATTTATTAGTGTATCAATTAGTAGAGCAAAAGTTTCTAAGGGCATTTTACTTTCAGACAAGTTTGTTATCTTGTAAGAGTAAATGAAGTCACGCATTTTCTTTTTTATACTGTACTCAATTTTAGGAATTACCTTATTGCTGGGTATAAATATCACTGTCATAAACGTATCTACGCCGGCTATATTGGTCCAATAGCTAATTTCATATTCTCCTCTATCAGGATAAAAAATTAAAGTATCATTCTGCGCACTGATGTTACAAAATATTATTAAAATTATTCCCAAAATAATCTTTATTGTTTTCATAAATGTCTCTCTATTTAATTAAATGCCAGTGTTCTTTATTCTGTACACCAGGAGATTCTAACATTACTGTTGAGAATATGTTTTCTTCCTTATCAGGATCAAGTAATATTTCACGAAACTTACCTAATTGATATGGTTCCAAAATACTATCTCCATCATCATTAATAATTTCCTCACCATTATCATACCAGCCATTAGGCTTTCCCTTTTCTTTCCATCTTTCACCAAGCATTAATCTACTCTGGGTATCAACACAATTGCCAATTCTATGTGTCTTATGATCCCCGTCCCACATTCCGTTTATATCAAATTTCCCTCCGAAAGGAAGGCTCATATCATTAATTGATAACACCGGAATATTTGAAAATTTATTATACCATGCTAAACTTAGATTTAATATTGCTTTATCAATATTACGCGTTCCCCAATGATTATGATCTTCATTGTAATCAGCGGGCACTGGATGATCCTCTGTCCCATCAATTTTTATATAATTATAATTTACTGGTAATAGACTTAATCCGAGAACTTTCACCGTCACATCTACACAATTCTTATTTTTCGCTTTTGGTGATCTTACGACTATTCTTTCCATCCCTCCAAACTCCGAAGCAGAATACTTATCTTCCGTTAGCATCTGTAACGCTTTCTATTTGCACACTCCCATTCCTGAACTTACCCTTCGTGACCCATTCTTTTACTTTCCCCTCTTCTTCTGTAAACGTTCGATCAGGTACTCTGCATTGAACTTCAGCAGTGCGTATGCTTCATTGCTCATGACAAGTTTCTTTTCTTCCTTCTCTTCTTCATGGTTCTGACTTTCCTTGTACAGCTTCACCACCTTCTTCACAAATTTTTCTACTTCTTCTCGTGCTTTCACGGAATCTCCTTTCATGAGGGCTGTTTTGGCTTTTACTAACCGCTTATCGAGTTTTGCAACGATGCCGTCTTCTTTTTCTTCATCGTCTTCATCTTTCTTTTCTTCTTTCTTATCGATGAGCCAGTCGAGACGAACAGCTTGGTGTTTGTAGGAGGTGAGGGTGTCGAGGAAGGATAGCGGCAAGAAGGGCGAAGGCGGAGTGGAAGGACCGATTGTATATCCTTTAACACTATTATTAAATATTCCTGTAGTACTTTTTTTAAATTCGGTTCCCTCATCAAATTGAGCATCTATATATCCTATGGCAAAAAAATTTACAATTCCTGGGAGGCCTTTACTTTTGATTACAAAATTATCTTTCCTTGTACCAGGGAAAATATCTTTCATTGAATCTAACGATGCCCAGCTTGCAGCTATTAAATTTAATTTATTGAGTTTCCGTGAATACCAACCTGTTGGTGCGATTATGTTAAATGAGTCAACTTTCGCTTCTATATAAAATTTCCAAATTTCTTGCTCGGCTTCGCTCATATTTAACACTTTGTAGGAATATGTAAATTCATTTATTTGTTTTAGTATTTTAGAATAGACAACAGGTTTTATTTTTCTTGCTGAGGGGTATTCTTGTAAAGAATCGGTTTGTGCATAAATCATCCCGGACAATAAAGCTATTATTAATATTATTAACCTTTTCATTGTAAACTCTCCCTTAAATGAAAATGTCCACCACTATATCCATGATCTAATGATTGTTCAGAAGTAACATCTTGAATAAGCGACCATAAAAATCGACGTTGGCTTTTATCAATTACCATTATACTATTGTTATCAGTAGAATTAATCACTTTGTAACTTATATCTGCATTCAACCCAACCCTGTGCTCGCAATGACCAATCTTTTTGCAACCAATATTTATATCGTAATCCCAACCACCCTTTACATCAAAACCCCCACCCATCGGCAAACTTATATCATTAATTTGCAGTTTCAAGTTAGGATAATACCGATTGAATTCTTGACCTATTTTTTCAACACTATTGATAAGTATTGCTTGCCCCCAATGATTATGATCTTCTCTAGTTCTTGGAGGACCATAGTGTTTATCAGTTCCACCAATTTTATCATAATAACTACTTATCGGTAACAATTCTAACCCGGGAACCTTAACTATAAAATCAGCCTTATCTTTAATTCCGGATTTAGAATCTATATAAGCTTCAATAAAATATTCCCCGCCAAATTCAGATGCGCGAATTTCTTCAGTAGTTATTTCTCCGTTCTGATCGGTATAAGCTGTTACCGGATTTCCTTTAACTCCATTCACCGAAATTCTACCCCATAATGTTAGATCTGGTGAATTAGGATGGTCATGACCTCCAGATCTATCAATTCTCTTTATTGTAATCTTTACTTTTTCATTTGTTAATGGTTTATCACCATTTGTTACTTTTATTTTAACATTTGTTATTGGATTTCCAGCACTAACTGCCTTATACGGCCAAATCTCTTTAGGTCCGGTAAGATTAATTTTTAACGTCAGTTCTTCTCCAATCGTAATTGTCCCGGTACCCCACAATTGCTCATCACCTTGTAGAATGCTATTTGTTTTCATTAATTGTTTTGCAGAATTTTTTATTAATGTTTTAGATTTTTCTGAACTTCCCTGGACAATACTTGCCGCAATCCCCGCAGATGTTTTAACTAATATTGTTGATTGAACTGTTGTAGTATCCGATATATTTTCATATGCGATAAATTTAAATCCTTGAGCAACACCCCATGCTTCATCTGTTGTATCTCCCCATTCAGGAAGAAAAATTGTTCCGTAGTTTGCACCCGCAGTAATTTGCACATCAAATAACTGATCTTGCGGAAAGTCAACTAATGTTCCGTCATCATTCTTTTTTTTCAATATTACATCGGCTGTATCGCCAGGCGCTATTACCTCCGGTGAAAAAGTTACAACCAATTTCGGTGGTTGAAAGATAAATAACAATTCTTCTGCTTCTATTTGCGGAGATGCTGTTGATGCCTTAACACGAATTGTATCATTCCTGTCTATTACATCTCCCTCACCAACTAATTCAAATTCCAGCCTGCCTTCATAATGATCAATATTATTAAGGACATCTCCCTTCTCCCCTGTCATAACATTTAGTAATGTAGCCAAATTCGCTCCTTCCAATATCTCTACATTAAACTTAATAGAAGGGGGTAACGGAATATTTAAGCATGATGAGGGTCTGGTTTCTAAAACAACATAGTTAGATAGCCCATGAATTATATAGGGCTCATAATAAATGACATTGAGCGAATAATGGGTGTCGGACACGATAATAGAATCGGTTCTTTCTATTCCCTCAATATTGCTTACTACCTTAACTGTATCTCCATTTATATTTTCATAGTTATCATTCAACTTTATTTCATATTTCGTACTTTCATTTATTCTAACTGTGATATCTGAGCCTAATTCTTCTCCAGTTCTTGAATCATAAAAGCTAACCCCCTGAATTCGTGGTTCAATTTTTAAATTAATGTATTTAGCATTAATTAAGGTTGTTAAAGGATAACAACCATGATGAAAATTCGGCCAGGGCACTATTATACTACCTCTACATAATTGATTAAGTTGTTCAGTTAGTGATTCGTTCCAGAATCCAACTGTATATGAAGTATAATTGTTAATTGGTAAGCTTATATAAGCCTTCGGAGGCCATCCAAAAGCCGCAAAAGGACTTGTGCCAACAAGACTTCCTGTTCCGCTTGTATCGGCAACTCCCAATACTTCTAAAGAATAATTAAAATAATGAGTTTCGTATTCCGGTATGTTCAATTTTATCTCGCCGAGAAATGATGTTTGGCATGGACTCTCTACACTCAAGCTTGCACCGCCGTAAACCCAGCCTGAGCTGGCTCCACAAATTTCTATCGCGCCCTCTACATTAGATTCCCAGGTAACCGTAAAATTTACTGTGTATAGATTTTCAGTTGAACTGGAAATTGAAGCAAGTGTTTTGATTGTAGGTTTAATAGTTACTTTCTCCCTTATCACCGTTTGTGAAAAGGTTAGAATTGGAAGGAAGAAAAGCACTGCAAATAGAAAGTGTGCGTTGAAATTTTTCTTCATACTTACTCCCTATGTTGATTTAAACTTTCTATATGCAGATTATAAATTATAACGGAACAATCAAGTTAATTTTCAGTGAACTGTTGGGACTTTTGAATTAAAAACAAATTATGTGCCGCTGTATTTATCTAATTTTTCTGCTCAATTATTCAACAAAACTGTGTGCTTGAAAAAAAATATTTATAAACTAAAGTAAAAAGTACGGGTAGCTTATAACTATTGGCTATCTAACTAATCCTCCTTATTGACTTCAAAAATATCATATTCGCTTTGTCTATAATGAATAGGAATTACAATTTTAAAATTTGTTCCGGGTTTACCTTCTTGCGCTAAACGCGACGGACTTGCAACTTTTATTATCCCTCCAAGTTTTTCGACAATCTCTTTAACAATTGCCAAACCCATTCCGCTACCTTCGTGAATAGTTCTATTGATATTTGATCCTCTGTAAAATTGTTCAAATATTTTGTCAATCTCTTTTTGTGGAATTCCAATTCCATTATCACACACTTCTATTGTAAATTTGTCTTCCTTGGAATCTAATTTCACTTCTATAGTTCCGCTTTCATCCACATATTTAAGCGCGTTGGAAATGACATTTGACAGAACCAATTCAAAAAGTATTTTATCAGATTTAACAGATAGTTGTTCGTTTGTATTATCATTAAAAATCAGATTAATAGATTTTTCTTTAGCGAGGTCGCTGAACGTATCAAGAATGTTTTTTATGAACTCGCTTAAATTAATCTCATCAGTTAGCCGGATTTCGAGTAACCTAAGTTTAGAGATATTCAATATATTTTTGATTAGTTGAAGCGCTTCCTCTGTTCTAAGTTCAGCTCGTTTAATTTTTTCTTCTACTAAAAGACTTACATTTCCGACATAACCATTTTTTATTAACTCTAATATCGAATGAACTGCAGCTATTGGCGTTTTTATTTCGTGAACAATGCCGATAGTATATTTTTGTTTGGCTATCTCTGCTTCGTTAAGTTTTTCTAACGAAGAACGAAGCTGCTGTTCGCGCTGATAAAGCTGATGCGCAATTTTGTTGGCAATGTATACCGAAATAAATAACATTACTGCAAAGATGATAACAAATAGAATATCATACGTTAACGTGTGGGGACGTGGGCCAAGATATAATCCAGAAATAAAATGGCTCTCAATTAAATTATATTTTTGAAAAAAAGTTAGAATAGCAAAGACACAACTGATTAATCCAGCTGTCATATAAATTATATGACCCGGCAAAATTAAACTGCCAATAATCATATGAAAGATAAAAAACATGTACAGCGGTGACTCAATCAAGCCTGTGTAATAGACTAAAAGCATTAAAGCAGTAAGATCCAGAATCATTTGAATAAGTGAAAGATGAAGTCCATTAAATTTGCCTGGATCAGTAGAAACATACTTACGAATTGAATGCACAATGACGTTATAAAGTAGAATTGAAAAACTAATGCTATTAATAGCTATAATTTGTTGGGATGAAAAATCTAAATGGAATAGATATTCACCAGCTATAAAAAATCCAAATAGAATTACTGCGGCTAAGTAACGAAGACGAATAAACCAAAGATTACGAATCTTTATCGCCTTCCAAAATTCGCCATAATGATACGTCCACTCTGGTACAAGATTTAGCATATATATACTACACAGTTAGAAGTCTTACTGTTAGATTCATAATTAATATAGGCAGATAACAACTTAAAGTAAACGGATCCCTATTTGAATGTACTTAATAATGAGATTGCTAAAAGAATTATTAACGCGCCCATTATTAAAGTAGTCTGCCATCTGGCAAAATTCAATGTCCCTCTAATGCCAATCCGTTTTGGCACAAAAACTTTTCTATTATTCGGATTGAAATAAAATATTCCGAACTTCCAATGAGAGCTATTATTAAGATCATCTTCCATTATTATTCGCCCCTGAATATTGTAGAAGCGTCTCATAAGTAATTATACAACTTTTTGAATTTACGGAAACCTGCTTGCCTATGAGACACCTTCTACTTTAATTTATGCGATATATCTTCCACGTTTTGTGTAATAAGTATGTAATAATTTATGTGACAGGTGCCCGCAAGGACCTTCAGTCAAGAACTCTTCATAAATCTGAACTACATGCGGATTCTCATGTGATTTACGAAGTGTAAGAGATTCATCCTCTGCATAAATTGCTTTGGCTCTTAATTTACGAATTTCTGGAGTTGTAGGAATCGGTTGTCCACCACCTCCAAGACATCCTCCTGGACAAGCCATGAACTCAATAAAATGACATTCTGAAAATTTGCCGCCGTCCTTTATGTCATCCATAATTTTTTTAGCATTCGCTGTTCCATGCGCAACAGCAACTTTTAAGGTTGCACCTTTAAGCCAATCCCAATTAGGCACAAGATGTTTTATAATATCCGGAACAGGACCAACCTTATCACCGATTGGAATTTCCATATATTTTACGCCATCAAATCCTCTCAATGGAATAACGTTAGCATTGGCAAAGACATCTTCAGCTTTTTTGCCAAGAACAAATTCAACCACAGAACGGATAGCAGCTTCCATAACACCGCCTGTAGCACCAAATATTAACCCAGCACCGGATGCTTCTCCAAAAGGATTGTCAAAATCACTCTTTGGCATTTCGGGTAAATTGATTCCAGCTTCCCTAATCATTTTTGCCATTTCACGTGTTGTTAAACCGTAATCAACATCTTTATACCCGCTGGCATTCATCTCAGGTCTATTACACTCAAACTTTTTAGCCGAGCAAGGCATTAAAGCTACCGAAACAACATCAGCGGGATCAATACCTGCTTTCTGCGCATAAAATGTTTTAATAAGAGCTCCGAACATCTGCTGTGGCGATTTAGCCGAACTTAGATTATCCATATATTCCGGATAATAATGTTCGATGAATTTAACCCAGCCGGGAGAACATGATGTGAATTGTGGAAGAGCAGCTTCTTCTTTTTGAACGAGTGCTTTATAGAGACGAAGAATTAATTCTGTCCCTTCTTCAATAATTGTTAAGTCTGCTGTAAAATTTGTATCGAAAACTTTATCGAAACCAATTCTCTTTAATGCAGTGTTTAATTCTCTAGTCATAGAATGACCGGCACCCAGACCAAATTCTTCTCCGATCGCCGCTCTCGGAGAAGGAGCTGTTTGAATTATTACATGTTTTTTAGGATCATCTATCGCTGCCCAAATTTCATCGGATGGATCGTTTGCACGTAAAGCACCTGTTGGACAACGATTAATACATTGACCGCAATTGATACAAATAACATCACTTAACGGTTTATTTAAAAATGTACTGATGTGAGTTTTGTCTCCTCTATCTATAGCTTCTAGAACACCAACTTCCTGCAAATCAATACAAGTTCTTACACAACGTTTGCAAAGAACACATTTACTCATATCACGAATTACTGAGTAAGAAGATTTATCAATTTCATACTTTGGTTCAGTAACATGGCCGAAAGTATAACTATCAACACCATACTCCTTAGCAAGAGATTGCAGTTCGCACTTTCCGTTTCTAAAACATGAATAACATTCTCCGTAATGTTCACTAAGCATTAAATCTATAATGTTTCTGCGCGCTTTGCGAACCATTGGTGTTGATGTTTTTATTTTCATCGGTGCAGTAATTGGATAAGCGCAAGATGCTTGAAGCGTTCTCATTCCTTCTACTTCAACTACACATATCCTACACACACCGGCGACACACAAATCTTCATGGTGACACAAAGTTGGTATACTAATACCGCTCATCTTGCATGCTTCTAGAATAGTTGTACCAAGAGGAACAGTAATTTTCTTCTCATTAATTTCAACAGTAACAGTTCCGCCTATTGTGGTTAAATCAGTTGGTTTTTCAATTGTCAACGGTTTTTGACTAACCGGCGCTCTCAAATTATCTTTACTTTCCATTCTCTCCTCCGTTACCGTTGAATATTTCTTCTTTAAAATTTTCTAAAATAGAAATGAATGAGTTGGGGCTCGACTGTCCCAATCCGCATTTAGATGCAACCTGCATTGTTCTACCAAGATCTTTTAGCTGATTGATATACGCAAACGTGAATTCTTTTTTTTCTATCATCTTAATGCCTTCAAGCAATTTTACATTTCCGATTCTACATGGTGTACATTGTCCGCACGATTCCTCCACAAAAAATTCCAAAAAGTTTTTAAGGACATGAAGCATATTTCTGCTTTCATTGAATATCATTATTGAACCGCCAGTTGCAGCATCTTCGTAGGCAAGTGTTCTCTGGAATTGCGATTTCGGGATACAATTTCCTGAAGCTCCGCCAACTTGCACAGCTTTTGTATTTTTTGCGGCAACTAAATTTAGAAGTTCGGATATTTTTGTACCCCATGGTAATTCATAGACGCCTGGTTTCTCACAATCACCGGAAACAGAAAACAATTTAGAACCGGTAGATTTATCAGTTCCATGTTTTTTAAACCACTCGCCGCCTTTGTTTACAATATGAGGAATGGACGCTAATGTTTCGACATTATTCACTGTTGTTGGTTTAC
>JAKAMS010000467.1 GCA_021812745.1 Bacteroidota bacterium
TTCAAGAAAAACTCCAAGCATTGATTTTTCATTCATTTCGGTAACATCAACCAAGTCCTCAGTTACTGAAATTCCTTTGGTTGCTTGAAGATCGTTAATTACCGACTGAATTAATTTTTTCTTATTTATACTGCGCGGTCCATCGTATGAATGGTAGTTTACTATCGGTTCGGTTACTACAGGAATGAAGAGCATATTACGCAATTTCAAATCATGTAAAGCTTCGTCAAGCAACTCAACATCTGCTCTTTCGCGCGATTGAGAATCTACAGTACTTACTGATTCCAGGTTATCGAAAGACAAATCGGTATCCATCACATTATTTTCTAGTTCAACCATTACTTCTTTTTTAGAAGAAGATATGATTGAACGCGATACCGTTAAAGACGATACACGGTGAACTTTGACGCCGTTATTATCTTTGGATAAAACAGCAACTTTTGCATCGGTTCCTTCATTATATAGACATACAACCTGTTTCAACTTACCCTTTCATCAATTGTAAAATTCTTGTTTTATTATTGGCATAAGAGACAGCATTTTCTTTAGAAATCTTCCTTTCCGCATATAAACGTAGCAAATCTTGTTCCATCGTAATCATGCCTTGCGGAGCACCTTGATTAATCATCATGTAAATTTCACTTGTATTGTTATTCTTAATTGCCGCTTTAACAGAAGGAGTAACAATTAGAACCTCTTTTGCAAGAACACGTTTGCCGTCTAAACTAGGTATAAGCTTCTGAGAAACTACCGAAATTAAGACATCTGCCAGCCTATTCCTAACACGTTCTTGTTCAGTTGGATGTATTTCTGCAACTATTCTATCAATGGACTCGGTGGCAGATGATGTGTGAAGTGTTGAAAAGACTTTGTGTCCGGTATCTGTAACTTCCAGCGCCGATAGAATAGTCTCCGGATCGCGCATTTCTCCAATTACTATTATGTCCGGATCCTGGCGTAATGATTGAATTACTCCATCTTTGAATGACGTTACGTCTCTTCCAACTTCTCTATGCTTGATAATTGACGCGCGTGATTTGTGGACAAACTCCACAGGCGAAGCAATAACTACAATATGACAAGGATCGGAATCGTTGTGATAATCAATAATTGCATCAAGTGTGGCGGATTTACCAGAACCAGTAATTCCAGTTATTAATGATAGCCCAAACTTTATGTAATTGTGGCTCATCATTTTAATTGCGAATGGGTGAAATTCGAGAGATTCAATTGGACGAATTCTGGCTTGTATATAACGCATATTTAAAGCCACACTATCAAGATCAAAATAAGCATCTGCACGAAAACGAACTACAGCTTGAACTTTATCATACTTGAAAGAATAACTAAAATCCAAATTCCTTTCCGATAAAAGCATCTCGCATTGGGTCTTGTTCAACAAAGAAATTATTAGTGTTGATGCTTCATCTTCGGAAAACTGAGGAAGATCTTTTACGCGTTCTTTTTTTCCAAATATTCTCATCCATACAAAATTTTGAGCGCCGAATCCTCCGATTTCAATGTCCGATGCCTGACGTTCAATCATCATCCCCAAAATATCATTCATTAAATTAAGCAGAAGCATTTTTTGTTCAACTTGAAGTTCGTTAATATGCTCGATAATATATCGAACTCTTTCCGGACCTAAGATAGTTGTAGGAATTTTTGTGGTAAATGCCGTGAGGACTTGTTTTGCATCTGCAATCATCAAGAGTAACCGTCTTAATTGGTGAAAAGCATAGTATAAAATACTTTATTTAAATATAATAAGCATTGTAAAATTAGTCTTCCATCGTTGCGCCAATAACTTCCTGGATTGAGGTTAATCCAAGTTTAACTTTTTCAAAGCCGGAATCTCTCAAACTCATAGTTCCATCCAGTCTTGCCTGTGTACGAATTGCTTCCTCATCAACATCTTCTCCAGATTGAACAATTGCTCTTCTGATTTCTTTTGTGAAATAGAGTGCTTCATGAATTGCCATTCTGCCTTTATATCCTGTGTGATTACATCTATCGCATCCAACAGCTTCATAAATTTCGGCGCCGGTCCATTCTTTAATGTCTAGACCGGAAGGAAGAATATGTTCTTCTAGGTTTGTAACTTTTTTCTTACAGTTCTCACAAAGTTTTCTTATGAGACGTTGAGCAACAATAATATTAATTGCATAAGCAATCAAAAATGGTTCTACACCCATTTTGAACAAACGCGCAACGGCACTTGGTGCATCGTTGGTGTGAAGTGTTGAGAAAGTTAAGTGACCTGTGTTTGCAAGCTTTATAGCTGTCTCTGCTGTTTCTTTATCACGCATTTCACCAACCAGAACAATGTCCGGATCGTGACGTAGAATTGATCTGATTGCTTGTTCAAAATTCATTTTGTAGCCAATCTTTAACTGCCGAGCGCCTTCAATAACATATTCTACTGGATCTTCTACTGTAAGAACATTTTTTTCCGGCGTGATAACTTGATATAAAGCGGCAACAAGAGTGGTTGATTTTCCGCTTCCGGTTGGACCTGTTAGAATAATCATTCCCTGCGGTTGATTAATTGCTTTAGCAAAAGCAGTATGCGCATAACCGGTAAGGCCAAGTTTGCCTAGATCGCGTATTACTTTTCTATCGTCTAGAATTCTTATTACAACGCTTTCAAATTTATTTTTTAATTCAGTTCCCACCATAGGTAAAACAGAAACTCTGTAACGAATTATGTGTCCATCTATTTCACGCTGAATAAAGCCGTCTTGAGCTTTTT
>JAKAMS010000468.1 GCA_021812745.1 Bacteroidota bacterium
AAAATGGGAATCGGAACTCTGCACTCCATCCGTTATCAAGTATTTTGCATTCAACATCCCACACCGCATTCCATGCCTCATTGAAACCGCTCATATCAAATCCGGTAAGAAGAGCGTCATCTTGCGAACCGAGCGGATTTGTACCGAACCAATATGCGGAACGGTTATCATTAAATGTATCGAATATGAGTTTTACGTTATCGTCGGCGCTGATAAAACCATCCCATTTAAGTTCGCGTGCAATAATTTTATCGGGCTCATTATCGTAACACATCACGCCTACGTAAAAATAATCGTCATCATAAATTATTCTAGCTTCGGTTTGAAAAGTGGGCTGAGAACCGGCAATTGGCTCCTGCTGTTTAAAATCTTTTATCGGAATTGCTTTTTGCCATACTGCATCATCAAGCGATCCATCTATAATTGGCGCGGATGTAACGCGCACCGCCTGTGCTGTTTTAGTTTGTGCTGAAATAAAAAGAAGAGATGAAAAAAATAAAAGAAGAAAAAATGTTTTTTGCAGATTCTGAATAAGCAGGAAAAGCAGTCGCATTGGTCACCATAATTAGAAATTTAAGAGAGTGAAAAATAGAAAAGTTTGTTCAGATGTGATTGGAAAAAATGTTAATAAGTGTTAATGATTTTTGTATTGGATGAATTCCCCCGTTCTGCTAATTATTATCTCCATAAAGTTTTACGGCATTTCTCACTCATGTTTGCTAAAAAAAATATTTTTCTTCTTCCGGCAGCGTCCAAAAACGGGGAAGCATTGTAGCAATCCCTTCGTGAGCGAATGCACCGCTCAAAGTAAATTCATCCGGATTAATTAAATAACCAGAAGGATCAAATTCAGCAATTCCCATTTTCAAGCAGAGCAAAGAACTGTTTCGAATTCCATAGTTCCAGAATTTAACTTGCAAACACCCTTTTAGTTTTAGATAAAACTTACCTCTTGCCGAGTCGCTTATAATTATTTCGTTTGCTTTTTTAATCAAACCATCGGAAGTAGATAGCTCGAAACCTTCGTCTCTAAATTTATAATTGTTAACTGTAAGAGAGAATAATAGTTGAGCTAGCGAACCTAAATACACCTCTTTGCGGTTGGATAAATATTCTTTTGCAGAATCCGCGGCAGAGGTTTTAAGTTCCGTAAACGACGGATAGATTTGGTAACTAACTCCCCTGCCGTTTAAGTCGTAAGAAAAATTTTTAAGAATACAGTCAATTTTATATCCGAGTGCATTGTTCTGAATAATTATGGGCTCACGCGCTGTAGCGGTAAGTTTTGAGTTTTCTTCCTTAAAATCAATTTGATACGGATTTTTGATAACACATTTCTTAGCGTAAATGTTGCTGCCGAACAACATCTTTTTAAAAATCTCAAGCTGATCGAACCACTTTGTAGGAATTTCACCTTTAACTTCAACCTGGCTGAATTCGTAAACAGATCTTTCTAAGCTGAAGTTAACAACCAAATTTTGTTTATCATTCAATTCAATTGCAGTTACTTTTGATTCATACCCAACTATTGATGCAACAACGGCATATTTGCCATTCGGTATTTTACCAATCTTGTAAATTCCATTTATATCTGTAGTTGCACCAATTGTTGTCTGAGAAAGAAAGACATTAACATACTCCAGCGGCTCTCCGGTTTTTAAGTCAACAACTTTTCCTTCAATTGAAGATATGTTTTGTGCACTTAAAAAAAGATTTGAATAAAAAAGAAAAACTACGCTGATAATTTTTGAAAACTTCATAGCAGCCATGGCGATGTTCTAATTTAATCCACCGTTATAATAAAATTGATGTAATAAAAACGGCACCGGAAAAATTTGAGGAACTTTATAAAGTGAAATTCCTCTCAAATTTATTTTTTTACGAACTCTAACGTTCCAGCCCCTGGGTAGCGCACAACAATCGTATCGCCCGATTCATATTTATTCATAAGTAATTCTGAGGAGAGGGGATTGACAATAAATTTTTGAATCGTCCGTTTCAATGGGCGTGCGCCGTATGTTGCGTCGTATCCATGCTGAAGGAGAAAATCAATTGAGTCTGCGTCTATTTCAAAACCTATATTTTTTTCTTCAAGCATCTTCCCCACTCTCTGAAGCTGAATATTAATGATTTGTTTCAGTTCGCTCTTAAGCAATGGTTTGAAAAGAACAACTTCATCAATGCGATTTAAAAATTCCGGACGAATTGTTTGTCTTAGCAATTGTGTAAGACTAACACGCAATTCGCCCATTATGTTTTCAAAATTTGTTTCGTCCATCGTCATTAATTTTTCTTGAATCAAATGAGAACCAAGGTTAGACGTCATTATTATAATTGTATTTTTAAAATCAACCGTTCTCCCTTGATTATCCGTTAGCCGTCCGTCATCTAAAACCTGCAGTAAAATATTAAAAACATCCGGATGAGCTTTTTCAATTTCATCAAGCAGAACAACGGAATACGGTTTACGGCGAACAGCTTCTGTCAATTGCCCGCCCTCGTCGTACCCGACATATCCTGGAGGCGCTCCAATTAAACGCGATACTGAAAACTTTTCCATATACTCGCTCATATCAATTCGTATCATAGCGTGTTCGTCGTTGAATAAAAATTCTGCAAGCGTACGCGCAAGCTCTGTCTTCCCTACTCCGGTTGTGCCGATAAATATAAATGAGCCGATTGGTCGGTGGGCATCCTGTAATCCCGCTCGCGATCTTCTGATTGCATTTGCTACGGCGGCAACGGCATCG
>JAKAMS010000041.1:0-8065 GCA_021812745.1 Bacteroidota bacterium
CAACAAGTTATTCTCTGCAAGTATCTACAAATAGCTCGTTCTCCAGTTTTGTTTACAATCAAAGCGGTCTAACTAACACAAGTCAACAAATAACAGGTTTGAATATTTCGACAAAATATTTCTGGCGGGTAAGTGCAACAAATGGTTATGGAACATCAAGCTGGTCTTCTCCTTGGACTTTTACCACAAGATGTATGGGTACAGTATTTTATATTGATAAATCGTATAACGTGGTTCAGATTGGAAGACAATGCTGGCTAAGAGAGAACATGGATGTTGGAACAAGAATTAACAAAAATGTAGAACAAACCAACAACGGTGTTATTGAAAAATATTGTTTTGAAGACAATGCCGCGGCAAATTGTACTAAGTTTGGCGGACTTTATCAGTGGGATGAAGCGATGCAATATAGTAATACACAAGGGGCGCAAGGTATTTGTCCAACCGGATGGCACGTTCCAACCTTATATGATTTTGAAACTCTAAGCAGCACCGTTAACAATGACGGGAATGCATTAAAACTTCTTGGTGAAGGAACCGCTGAAGGCGCAGGGACAAACACAAGCGGATTTTCTGCTTTGTTAGCCGGTTATGGTTATGACACTGGCTTGAGCGGTGTTGGTTTTGTTTCAATTACTTTGGGACAAACTACATTTTTTTGGAGTTCAACCAAAGCCGGTACAGATAATGCTTACTACTTAAACCTATTATATAATACTAGTGAAATCACCCGCGGTTATATTTATTATAATAAGAATAATGCTTTCAGCGTTCGCTGCATAAAGGATTAATAGAAAATTAATTTCATCTGAATTTTTATTATCATTCATCTGGATTTTTAGGAAGATTAATGAAGAAGATTCTGCTTTCATTTATACTCATAGTTTTCAATTCATACCAGGCTCAGAATGTAACCATTACCTTAAATGGAATTAACACCAATAAGGCAATACTATTTTCAATGCAAGGCGAAAAGACTTTTTTTGTTGATTCAGTAAAATCTTCACAGAAAGATAAATTCAATTACAAGTTTGAGCAAACGGAACATCACCCCGGCATATACAGATTACAATTTGACAACAATAAGCGGATTGATTTCATATATGATGGAGAAGAAGTAAATATTAGTGCCGGTGCAAATAATCTTTCCGATTCCGTTTCTGTTATTACATCTGAATCCAATAAACTATTTTATTTTTTTGTGAATCTTAACAAACAGTATAAAACAAAAACAGAATTGCTGCAGTTAATTCTTGTTCGTTACCCGAAAGATGATGACTATTATTCAGCAACACGCAACAAACTTGTGCAACTTCAAAAACAATATTTGGAGTTTGTGAATGTAAGTTCGCAGAATAATCCGAATAATTTTATTGCGAGGTATATAAGATCATCGCAATTACCGGTAGTTGATTTTACGCTTCCTCTGGATAAGCAATTGGCTTTTCTAAAAGCTCACGCATTGGATAAAGTTGATTTCAGCAATTCCGGATTAATTTATTCCGACCTTTTCACGAACAAGACAATTGAGTATCTCACTTATTACCGGAACCCGCAGCTTCCCAAAGAACTTATAGAAAAAGAATTTATGGTTGCAGTGGATTCACTTCTTAACAAAGCCAAAGTAAACCAACTTGTTTATCAGCACATAACCGAGTATCTGATAGACGGATTTAAAAAATTCGGTTTAGATCAAACTCTCGACTATATTATTCAGAATTATGTAATCAAGGATGATCTTTGTCTCGATTCAAAAACCGAAAGCTCTATACAAAGAAGAATTGACCAGAATAAAAAACTGCCGGTAAATGCTGTGGCGCCAGATATAATTCTGCCTGATGTTGATGGTAGAAATGTTGACCTAAAAAAAATAACTTCTGATAAATTATTAATAGTATTCTACGCCAGTTGGTGCCCTCACTGCAAAGACTTAATCCCGGAGTTGAATAAGTTTTATAATGCACAGAAAGAAAAGAAATTTGAAGTAATGGCAATTTCTCTCGATGAGAAGAAAGATGACTGGATCAACTTCGTAAAGGACAATAACTTGAACTGGATTAATGTTTCCGACTTGAAAGGATGGGGATCAAAAGCGGCATCAGATTATTTTATTTATGCAACACCAACTATGTTTTTGCTCGATAGCGGGAAAAAGATTCTTGGAAAGCCGTTGACAATTTATGAGCTAAAACAGTTTTTAAAATAATTATCCGGTAATTATTCTTTTGTTGAACAACTTACTTTCTTTTCCTCGGTCCGGTACTTTTTCTATTTTGCGGTTCGTTTCTGTGTGGTTTCTGCGATACTATTTTATTATACATTTCAGGAATTGGTATAAGTAAATCATCTTCCGGGAAAACGCATTCAATTTTTTTACCAAGATATTCTTCCAGCTTCTGAAGTTCATACGAATCTTCTTCATCGGCAAAATTAATTGCTATACCCGAAGCTCCGGCACGGCCGGTACGCCCAATGCGATGCACATATTCTTCAACATCTTGAGGCATATTGTAATTGATAACATGCGAGATGGCTTCAACATGAAGACCGCGTGAGGCAACATCGGTTGCAACAAGTACTCGTACTTTGCCTGACCGGAAATTTTCCAATCTTTTTATCCGCTGGGTTTGGTCCACTTCTCCCGAAAGAAGCGCACAGCTGATTCCGTATGTTTTAAATGTTTCCACTAACCGGCGTGCTTCATGACGCCTGTTAACAAATATCAAAACCCGTTCAAGCTTTTTTTGCATTATAATA
Organism: Bacteroidota bacterium; assembly: GCA_021812745.1. The sequence continues at coordinate 2,758 of JAKAMS010000041.1, forward strand.
TTGTAAAGCAGAGTTGGTTTTTCCGCTATTGTGGTTATGTAGGTAATCTGTTCGATGCTTTGTACTGCAACATCTTCCGGTTTGACAGTAATCTCAAACGCCTGTCTTGTCCATGATTCCGCGAGCCGTTTCACATCACCCGTCATTGTAGCACTGAAAAACATTGTTTGCCGTTTCGCTTTCTGTGGAGTAGAGATTACAATTTGTTTTACGGAAGGAATAAATCCCATATCGAGCATTCTGTCTGCTTCATCAATAATTAAAATTTCTACTCTGCCTAAGTCAACAAGTTTCTTACGCATAAAATCAATTAAACGTCCAGGTGTGCAGATTAAAATATCGCACGGTTCGCTTTGAAGAATTTTTTGCTGCTTTACGTAATCTATACCGCCTAGAAGTGATAGGATAGAACAAGGAACATATTTGCCAAGTGAGCGTGCATCTTTTTCAATTTGCAGAACAAGCTCTCGTGTAGGCGCAAGAATTAATGCCCGCGGAGTTCCGGGCTTCCTTTTTTTATCAATCTGCTGTTTAAGAATACGGTCAAAGATAGTAACAAGAAATGCCGCTGTTTTTCCGGTTCCTGTTTGAGCTTGTGCTGTAACGTCATCTCCGGCAAGCGATTTGGGAAGAGTCTCTGCTTGGACTTGTGTACAATACTGAAATCCTAAATCATAAATTGCATGAAGAATTTCTTTCGCCATATCAAGATCATGAAACCGCGTTTTACCATCAACCACTGGGACTTTAAATAATGAATCATCCCACGGTTCGGAAGAGATAATTTGAGCCGGTCGAGGAATGCTTGATTTACTTGGAACATTAGATTTGCCTTGACCTTTTTTTTCGTGACGAAGCCGGTATTCCTCACGCGTTTCTTTTTTATGTGGCTCGCGCGGATGATGTACGCCGCTTGTTTTGGTTTGAACATGAGGTTTTTGTTTTTGAGCAGATGATTTAGAATCTATTGGCTTTGCAGATGTGGCGGCAGAAACAGATTTCGGTTTAGCGCCAAATAAAGCTTTGAATTTTGTTATGTATTTTTTTAGCAAATTTAACTACTGATTAGTTATAAAAACTTGAACTCGCTGTTTAATATAAGCAAAATGAAATTAAAGAATTAGAACACAGATACATGGGCAATTAACATTCTATGGTATACTATTGAAAGGTTAAATTTTGCCACGTATGTCAGCAAAAATTTAACTTTTTTCAAAGATATTTTCTTTATATAAATTTCCTCAAAATTCTTTCGATAATTAGTAAAAAAGCGCTAATATGATGGCTGTTGATTGTAAAAAGTGTCAATTTTTCAAAATAACCTGGGAAAAAGAACGTCCTTATGCTTGCAAAGTATTTGGATTCAAATCTAAAAAGATCCCATCTATGGAAGTTTACTCCGCCGCCGGGAAAGAATGCCTAAAATTTTCCCCCAAATTGCCAGTTAAGAAGTAATTAAGTTCGCTCATAAGTCCGCATCAAACATCTCATTAAATTCAGAATTCCTAGTACAAATACTTATGAGTAAAAGTTTATACTTTATTTCTGTCCTTTCAAAACTTTATATTTACAACCGAATAAACTGTTAGAGGTTTTTATGAAAAAATTCTTCATCACTTCATTATTATTTTTCATTTTGTTTACAAACTTTATCTTCGCTTCTTCCCAAGGAAGATTCATGCGCGATCCGGACATCAATAAAAACAAAATCGTATTTACATACGAAGGTGACCTTTGGATTGTAAATTCTAGCGGAGGAACAGCGGCGCGTTTAACAACATTTCCGGGCGATGAAAGCTCTGCAAAATTTTCTCCCGACGGCTCAACTATTGCATTCACAGGTTCTTATGATGTGCCATTTAATGTTTACACAATTTCAACTGACGGCGGTGAACCGAAAAGAATTACTTACAATCCCGGAGGCGGTCAATCAATCTGCTGGACTCCCGATGGGAAACGAATAGTATTCCGGTCAGGATTCGAAAATTTTATTATGAGAGACGGAAATCTTTACTTCATTGATAAAGATGGTTCCGTTCCGGAAAGATTTCCGTTAGAACGCGGAGTGCGTTGCAGTTTCTCTGAAGATGGAACGAAATTTCTTTATGTAAGAAAAGGACCGGAAGAATATAACTGGAAAAGATATAAAGGCGGATGGTACACGGATATCTGGATGTACGATTTTAAAGAGAACAAATTCACACCTATTACAGACTATGTTGGAAAAAATGCTTATCCAATGTGGATCGGAAAATTTATGTATTTCGTTTCCGATAGAGTTGGAGGGATTGCAAATATTTTCAAGCAAAATCTTGATACAAAAGAAATTATTCAGATAACAAAGTATAACGATGTTGATGTAATGACTCCATCGAACGATAAAGATCAAATAGTTTATATGCATGACGGCTATTTATATCTGCTCGACACAAAAACCGATCAATCAAAAAAGATTGATGTAGATGTTCCTTCCGATAGATGGGAATTGAGAGACCGGGTGATCAATCCTAAAGATTATATTCACTACGCAACAATTTCTAACGACGGTCAATCTGCCGCAGTTGAAGCGCGGGGAGACTTATTTACAGTTCCAACAGATAAAGGAAATACTTCTAATCTTTCAAATTCGCCCGGCACAAGAGAAATGTATCCTCAAATTTCTCCGGATGGAAAGTGGATAGCGTTCTTCTCAGATAAAAGCGGCGAGTATGAATTATATATTCAAAAAATTGAAGGCGGAGAATGGATTCCATTAACTACTTCACTCAAGGAAACCAACTATCATTTGCTCTGGTCGCCGGATGGAAAAAAGATTCTTTTCGGAAATAAAGATTTTAAAATTTTCTATGTAGATGTTGATTCAAAAAAACTTGTGAAAATTGATGAATCGAATCAAATGAAGAACGATGAATTCTACTGGGAGATAAGCGATTACAATTGGTCGCCGGACAGCAAATGGATTTGCTACAGTTTCGTTCAATATAATAAGAACAGCCAGATTTTCATTTACAGTCTTGATCAAAACAAAAAGTATGCGGTAACAGACGATTTCTATGATAACCTATACCCGTCTTTTGACGCAAACGGAAAGTATCTATACTATGTATCAAGCAGAAATTTTGAGATACAAATGGATTTCTATGAGGATAACCACATTGTATCCGAGCCGCAAAAAATAATGGTTGTGCAACTGCAGGATGGAGAGAATCCTCCTTTTACAGATGCCGTAAAAAAAGATGAATCTAAAGAAACGAAAGGTTTTAAGATTGACACGGAAGGATTAATGAAAAGAACTTATCCCCTTCCGGTTGAAGCGGGAAATTATTTTTATTTGAAAGCAGGCAATGGTAAAGTGCTTTGGTGCTCGGTTCCAAAATTTACGGAAGCAGAGTACGAAGAAATATTCAAACCGAAGGGCGCTACAAAATGGGATCTACACATTTTTGATATGAAAGAGAAAAAAGAAAATGTGCTTAGTGATAAAATAAGAAGCTACGATCTCTCTACAAACGGCGAGCAGATGATCGTCCGCAAAGGATCGGATATTTTTACTTCTTCCGTTAATGATGCATATAAATCTAAAAACGTAACTGATAAATTAAATGTAGAAGAAATGTCGTATACGGTAAATGTTCAAAAAGAATGGAACCAGATTTTTGACGATACATGGCGCTGGTACCGGGATTTCTTCTTCGATCCCAATATGTTCAATATGGATTGGAAAGGATTGGGAGAAAAATACAAATCGTACATTCCATATTTAACATCTAGAAATGATTTGAACTGGGTTCTTCTTCAGTTGGTTGGAGAATTAAGTGTTTCCCACACATACATTGGCGGAGGTGATAACGGCTCTAAGAAAGCACCCGCAGCTACAAATCTTTACACCGGATGGCTCGGTGCCGATCTAATCAAAGACGGAAAAACTTCCTACTACAAGTTTGATAAAATTTACGGACCAACCGAATACAATTTGGATTTGAAGTCTCCGCTTGTTCGACCGGATATAGATCTTAAAGAAGGTGATTATCTGATTGCAATAGACGGGAAAGAAATTAAAGCACCCGATGATTATAATAAATATCTTCAGGTTACAGACAAACAGAAAATTTCGGTAACTGTTAATAGTAAACCATCCTCCGAAGGTGCTAAAACGTATGAGATAGAACCGATAAGAAATAATCCTCAGCTTAGATATTTCAGATGGCTGACTGGAAATATCAACAAAGTATTAAAGGCAACAAACGGAGAAGTTGGGTACATGCACATAAACGCAATGAATGACGGCGGCATCGGCGAGTTCGATAAATTCTGGAGAGCGTTCAGATATAAAAAAGGAATTATAATTGATATGAGAAGAAACTCCGGCGGATGGACAGAATATTTTATGACCGATAAATTGAAAAGAAAAATGGTTGGTTACAATGTTCTTCATGAAATGGTACCGTTTAGATATCCGGGAAGTACATCAACCGGGCAATTTGTAGTTCTATCTAATGAATATAACGGTTCCGATGGCGAGGCATTCCTCGAAGATTTCAAGGCAAATGGTTTGGGAAAGATTGTCGGCGTTCCTTCCTGGGGCGGATTGACCGGAATATTAAATCAGCAGTCAACAATTGATAACGGATATGTCGAACAATCGAACAATGGTTTCTTTGGCAAAGAGAGTAAATGGTGGATAGAAAATCACGGCGGCGATCCGGATATTTATATTGATAACGATCCGGCATCTGTTCAGCAGGGAAAAGATGTTCAGCTGGATAAAGCTATTGAAACTGTTTTGCAGGAGATCAAAGCTCATCCGTTTACATTTCCTCCTCAGCCGCCTTATCCGAATAAAAAATAAAAATAATTTTTGCGCAAGAGGTTATCTCTAAAAATAATTTTAGGGATAACCTCTTGCTAATGGACATCCTCGCCGCAAGCTGCAAAGTATCTTGTCATGCCCGAATGCTTCTATCAGGCATCCACGAATAGATTCCCGCTAAAAACTTGCGGGAATGACTAAGCAAACGGCGGGAAATTCAACCCGAAAAGATTAAAATCATAAACTAATTTGAAAAGAGTAATTACCAAGCGGAATTGTGGTTACGGATTCTAAGAAATGTCTAAGGAGTTTATCTAAGAGCCAATTCTGGTTTTGCTAAGACAGAATTAATCAACTGAAGGAGCGCTTTTCCGTCAACCGGTTTTGCCAAAAACTCCTGCGCACCGGCTTCGAAAGAACTGTTTCTTTCTTTTGTAGTATTAAATGCGGTAAGTACAAAAACAGGTGTGTTTTTATATTTTTCCATCTGCTTAAGTT